>CANSWW010000025.1 GCA_947650845.1 uncultured Lachnospiraceae bacterium | reverse complement strand
ATTTGACAAAAAGAATCCCGTATTTATGCGGGTTCTGGCGTTTCGCAAACGCCTAGGTAGGACTAAACCGGAAAGGAGCGCCTATGCACAACCTAACAACAAAAGAAGTGCAGGTAATGAAATGCCTGTGGGATGCCAGCGAAAAGATCACATCCTCAGAGATCACAAAGCGAGCCAACGAGAGGTACGGATGCGACTGGAAGCTAACTACGGTCTCAACCTTCCTAACCCGTCTGGTAAACAAAGGATTTTTGAAACTGGAACGAAATGGGAAGCTGTATACCTATGAGATTCTGGTTTCAGAGGAAGAGTACCTGGAATATGAGATGTCACGGATGGCAGACTTTTGGGCCGAAGGGAGGGCGGGCAAATTAGTGGCGGCTTTGGGGAGAGGCAAAAAAATTACGGAAAA
This sequence comes from uncultured Lachnospiraceae bacterium, assembly GCA_947650845.1. Classification (GTDB taxonomy): domain Bacteria; phylum Bacillota; class Clostridia; order Lachnospirales; family Lachnospiraceae; genus RGIG7193. The sequence goes on along the minus strand of CANSWW010000025.1, from coordinate 17,819 downwards.
GGACAAGCATGAAATTGAGGCGATCTTAGATGGGCTGGATGGGTAAGCTGCTGTATGGACTGATTGGAATGTCGCTTGGCGGCAGCGTGGTGTTTGCGGCAGTGGCCTTGATAAGCCGGTTTATCTTGCTCAAGAGGAATGCCTGGGGAGAAATCCTTTGGGGCTATAAATTAACGGCGGTGTCCTTTGTCTGCCCCCTGGTGGTAGTGCTTGTGTTTAAAGAAGATATTCGTCTTTATTTCGCAACAAAGGGAATGGTAAGAACGTTCACAGCGGATCACAATGAATCCGTCAGGCTCTTTTTCCTGTGTCTTATTTTGATATGGATAGCAGGGGCGATAAAAAGCATTTATTCCTATGCGGCCGCGAAAAAAAAGATTGCCAGAGGCCTGATCTTCAGGGAGGACGTCGATCCAAAGACGCGGGCCATATTTCAAAAAGTCCGGGAAAAAACGGGCTGCCGGGAAGAATGCGAGGTGTATCGGTGGCCGTGGTATCATGTCCCCATCGCATTTAAAAAGGATGTAATCTTATTGCCGGTGCGGGAAATGAGCGAGAAAGAGCTGGAAATCTGTCTGGCGCATGAACTGAATCATCTAAAGGCCAGGGATTTGCGGTGGAAACAATGGGTAAATATCATTTGTACAATTCATTGGTTTAACCCGGCCGTCTACTTTTTCAGAAGAGAATTTACGATATGGAGCGAAGCATATTGCGATATCCGGTCTCTTTTGACAGTAGGACAGGAACATTGTTCCAAAAAAGAATATTATGAAACCGTTTTTAAATTTTGCGGCGAGGGAGTGGATTTCAAGAGCGGAATCGCACTTTCAGGCGGCATACATGAAATGAAAGAGAGGATGTTGAGAGTGAAAGCGTATAATTGGAAACCGATTTGCAGGACGAAGCTGATACCGGTTGTCTTTCTGGTGTTTGTGTTGCTGGCGGGATCGGCAATGGCATCGGAGCGGGCTACGGCAAAGCTGGATGATCGGATTTTAGATCATGTGACAGTATTTGTATATGAAGGAGAGGACATAGAAGAGGAAGAACCGGAAGAGGTGGAGTGCAGGCTTTCGGAGGAGGAAGAGGCAAAGCTGATCGTCATCCCGGTACAGGAAAAGGTAAACCCGAGGAGCGTGGTAGATTTTGAGATAATACTGGCTCCAGGGGAATCGTATATATACGAGCAGGAATATTACGCAAAAGACGGGGAAAAAATTGCGATAAATGTAATGTGTCGGGATAGATCCTCCTATCAATACGGGATCAAATGCCCGGACGGGTGGCTGCGCTATGTCGAGGGATCCGGCACAGTCTCTCATGATTTTGAGATTCGGGAAAGCGGCAGTTACTACATTTATTTGAAAAATACAGGAACAAGAAATATAGAGGTAGGAGTTGCCGTGGACATAAAGAAATGAGGATTGAGTGGGTACCAAAAAGGGATTTGTTTTGGTTTGTGGGTTTGTCAAGTAAAAAGGCAGCCGCTGGCTTTTATGGATAAAAGGCCAGCGGCTGTTTTTTTGTCATTTCATGAATGTGTTATGAGAGAACCAGGTCTGCAATCGTTAATTGTAAGACCGGTTGTTGGGCATGGTGCCTAATGTCATAAAGTCAATCCATGCTCGTTCGGCCGGATTTGCGATGGTTGCGTCCACCCATCCCCCGTTGTGCTGGATGGCCACCAGCTGAATGCGATACGGATGTTTAAGCCCGGTTGTGTTTGTGATTGCGATTTTGGTCCCTACGGCCAGGGTGCCCTGAACAGTTTCGCCGAGATACCAGCGTAAAGGCCCGCGTGCAACCGTGTGCTCATAACCGTCTACCCAATCATTTTTGGCAATCTCCTTAAAGGCTCCATTCTGATAGATATAGTTGGCGAAGGGCTGCATATCACCTTTCGCGCCTTCGCCGGGCAGTATATCTCCCTGCGCGATTGTCCCGTTTGACTTCCTGAAATACACAGGCAGGACGCCGGTTTCGGATCCGGTGGAGCCTGTAAAAAGGCTATAGCATTCATTTACATCGAGGTATCCGACAAAGTGGTTTTTATCTCCATTGTACAGATTAACTCTTTTCCCGGACATATTGATACATGCTTTACCCATATTTTTCCTCCTTCGTGAAGCGTTTTTATAGAGTTCTTATTGTAAGCTTACACTGTATATAAAGGCGGAAGGTTGAAAAATGTAAACAGGATATACTTGCATGTATTGAAAAAAATCATATGGCACTCTTTACAAAACCCACCAAGCTATTATATTATGGATAGTAAGTAATTTAGTAAATGTTTCAGAAGATATCACAAGGGTATACCATGATGCCCTGAAAACACGGGCAAAAATAAGGAAAGGGGACCTCATGCAATCACTCACAATTGAAGCAATGGATCGTTTGATCTATTTATCCGCCCCGGATTTAAAATGCGATGGGAGCGAAGCGGTTTACACGCTCACAAAAGCAGCGGACGGCGGCGCCGGTTTTGCCTCGGAGGTGCGGCGGATGATGCTGGGAGAAGAGGGGGCGGCCGTTACACAGGCTCTTTCCGACAGCGAACTGGCCAAATACGCGCCGGACGGCAGCCAAATTGCCTGTCTGCGTGAGAAAAACGGCGTGAACCAGATCTGGCTGTGGGAGGGGGACGAGCCGCGCCAGCTCACGAGATTGCGCCATGGCGTTTCAGATTTTGCCTGGCTGTCGGACGGACGGGGGGTAATATGGGAAGCGCCGCTATGGCCGGAGGAGGCGGCATGCGCGTTTGAAGAGATGACGGCAGATGAGAGGACGGCTTGGAAGCGGCGCAGGGCGCAGGAGCCGATCGTGGTCGAGGAGCTGATCTATAAGCTGGATGAGGTGGGGCTGTTTGACGGCAGCGTCCATCAGCTGGGGGTGACCTGGCTGGACGGGACGTCGCGGCTTTTGACGAGGGAGCCGTACGAGCATCGGCGGCCGGTGGCCTCACCGGACGGGAAAACGGTGGTTTATTACGGATACCCGGACGGCAGCGTCCATCGGCTGCGGGCACAGATTTTTGCGCTGGAGCTGCCGGAAAGGGGGGAGCCGGCGCATACGGCAGAGCGCCGGGTGACGCACGAGGACTATCTGGTTGACTCGGTTCCGCTGTTATTTGACGCAGGGGATGTTGCCTTGACAAAAGGATTCCCGGAAGGCGTTGCCTCGGTAGATGTTGCCTCAGTAGACGCTGCCCGGGCGGAGCTCGCCACGCCCAATAAAAGCGGCGGCCATGTGATTGCTCTTACTTATATAAAGAAGGAAAACGGTTTTGTACAGCTTCCGCAGCGTTTTGACCTGCAGACAGGGAAGTGTGAGCCGCTGTTTGCGGAGGAATGCCCCTGCGAGGAGATCAACAATATGGTCGTGGGCCGCAATGCGTATGGCCGGGAGAATGCGCCGTATACGTTTTCGGAGGATGGGAAACAGTTCTATTTCACCTCGCTGTGGCAGGGAAGCCAGCGGCTGTATTGCTATGACCGTGAAACGCAGGCCTTTTCATGCCTGGCAGGAGAGAATGCTTCCATCCAGGCGATTTCGAGTGCGCACAATGGCCGCCTGGTATATTTAAAGGGGACGCCGGCGCGCCTGGCAGAGCTGTATGCCGGTTTCCTGCCGGAAAGGGTCCGAACGATGGATCAGCCGGCGGAAATCCTGCGGGAAAGCCGCTTAACCGATGAAAACGCCTGGCTCGCCGAGTACCGCGTGCCGCAGGCCGTACCCGTTACCGTACCCTCGGCGGACGGAAAGGCTACGATACACGGATGGTACATAAAGCCGGACGGGCTGCAGGAGGGAGAGAAGGTCCCGGCTGTCCTTGACATCCACGGCGGCCCGGATTGCGGGTATTCTTCGAATTTCTGGTTTGAGTTTGCGTATCTGGCGGCACGGGGGCTGGCGGTCGTGTACTGCGACCCCCGGGGCAGCGTGGGTTACGGGAGCGCGTACCGGGCGGGGGACTGCGCGTATGGCCCGGAGGCGCAGGACGATCTGCTGGCGTTTTTGGATGCGGTGGCGGAGCTGGGCTTTATTGACCGGGAGCGCTGCGGCGTGACGGGCGGCAGCTACGGCGGGTATATGACGAACCGTTTGATCAGCACCACGGACCGGTTTGCGGCGGCGGTGACACAGCGGAATTTGTGCAACCTGAGCACCTCCTACGGGACAGGCGATATGGGGTTTGTGACCGGAAAGGAGGATTTTACATCGATGGCGCGGATGCTTAAGGAGCGGGTGAGCGCGCGGGCGACGACGCTGCGGCTGGTGGATCGGATCCGCACGCCCCTTTTGATCCTCCATGGCACGGCGGACTACCGCTGTTCGTTTGAGCAGGGAGAGCAGCTGTTTATCGCCATGAAGGAGCGCAACCCGGAGGTCCCGGTGCGGTTTGTGGCGTTTCCGGGAGAAAACCACGGGCTGACGCGTACGGGGAGGCCGGCCGCGCAGCGGGCGCATTTGAAGGAGATGGCCGACTGGTTTGCGGCATATCTGCAAAGGAAGAAGGAGGCGGGCGAATGAAGAAGAGGAAGGCGGTACTGGAGGATTATTATCGTCTGCGTTACCTGGGGCAGCCGGATTACTGCGCGGCGGCGCAACGCCTGGCCTATACGGTGGCGGGCGCTGATCGGGAGACGGACGGGTATAGCAGCGAGGTCTGGGTAAAAGACTTGGGCACGGGAGAGAGCCGGCGCGTGACGGCGGGCGGCGGCTATGAGAGCAGCCCGCGGCTGTCGGCAGACGGGCGGAGGCTTCTGTTCCTTTCGGACGTGGGCGGGACGGCGCAGATTTATGTGGCGGAGGACAAAAAGGAACCGCGGCCGCTTACGCATATGCGCTATGACGTGCATGGGCCGGTGTGGTCGCCCGACGGCGGGCGGATCGCGTTTCTGTGCGACTGCGAGCCGGAGCTTTCGGAGGAGCTTTTGGCCGTGCCGCAAAGCGAAGAAGAGCGGGCGGCGGAGGAGGCGGCGCGGGCGGTTCGTCCGGTCGTGATTACGGACTATGGGTTTAAGGCGGATGAGGACGCAGGCTTTACTGAGGTGCGCACGACGCATCTGTTTGTGGTGGAAACGGTTACGGGACAGGTGCGCAAGCTCAGCGACGGGGACCGGGACCATGTGATGCCGGCGTGGTCGCCGGACGGGACGAAGCTTCTTGTGACCAGCAACCGTCTGCGGCCGCGGGAGGAGAGCATCGGCATGGACCTGTTTTTGATCGACGTACGGAGCGGGGAGATTACGCAGCTGTCGAAGGAAAACTGGATCGCGTTTTACCCGGCCTCGTTTTACCCGCGCTTTACGCCGGACAGGAAATCGGTGGTGTTCGGCGCGCTGTACCCGGATTTGTCGGGGAATATGCCGCTGACGCGCCTGTATCGGATGGAGGCCGTGCCGGGGGCGGCGGAGGAGGGCATCTGGCCGGAGGAGGCGCCCTGCCATGAGGCGACCTGCTTTTTGTACAACGGGGAGACGATGGCCCGCGGGTATGAGAAGGGGCAGGTGAGCGAGGACGGCCGTTACCTGTATTTTATTTCGGGCTGGCAGGGAGAGGTCAACCTTTACCGGGCAGCGGTGACGGGGGAGCGTGAGATCGTGCAGCTGACGCGGGGCGGGCACTATTACAGCTCGATGGGCGAGGTGCAGGGCGGCAAGATGGCTCTTTTGAAGGGGGATTTTACGCATACGGCACAGATCGTCCTCTACGATACAAAGACCGGGGAGGAGACGGTGGCGGTAGAAAGCAATGAATGGCTTTCCCGGGAGGTGGAGCTGGAGGAGCCGCTGGAAATGTGGATCGATACGCTGGACGGGGAGAGCCGGGTGCAGGGCTGGGTGCTGCCGCCGATGGGGAGGGAGCCGGGGCGGAAATATCCGGCGGTGCTGTATATCCACGGCGGGCCGATGCCTTTTTACGGCTATGCGATGACGTACGAGCATGAGGCGCTTGCGGGGGCGGGGATGGCGGTTATTTTCTGCAATCCGCGCGGCAGCAGCGGGTACGGCCCGGCGCATGAGAGCAACAAGGCGGCGACGGACGGGACGGCTATGTACGATTTGCTGCAGTTTGTAAGGGAGGCCTGCAGGCGCTTTGATTTCATTGACCCGGCGCGGCTGGGCGTGACGGGAGGCAGCTACGGGGGCTATATGACGAACTGGATCGCCTCGCACAGCAAGGTGTTCAAGGCGGCGGTGACCCAGCGCAGCGTTGCCAATGAGCTGATCGAATACGCGTCGGCCGATATGGCAGGGTCGTCGGCCGGATTTGCGGATTTCCAGGATTTTATGATGCACGAGATCGAGCGGTCGCCGGTGGCGTACGCGGACCGGATCGATATACCGTTTTTGATCCTGCATGCGTTAGGCGATATGCGCTGCCCGGTGGAGCATGCGCACCAGCTGTTTACGGCGGTGAAGGATACGCATCCGGACCTGCCGGTGCGCATGGTGTTGTTTCCGGGGGGAAACCATGAGATGAACAACCATGGGCGCATGTCGCACCGGATCCGCCATTACCGCGAGACGATCGACTGGTTTGTGAAATATTTATAAGCGGGCGGCGCATAGGCGGGGCGCATTGCTATATTTCGAAAACACGGGCAAAACGAGGGAACGCTGCAGGGGGCATGCCGTTATGTCCGGAAAACATGGACAAACAGAGGAAGGGAAGAAAAAGGATGGTTTATTTACGTGGAAGGGTGATTGACGCCGTATCGGGCGGGGCATTGGAGGACGGCGTGGTAGCCGTGGAGGGGGAACGCATTTACTTCTGCGGCCCGGCGGAGGGGATCGGGATCCCGGAGGGAAGCCTGGTCTATGAAGTGGAGAACGGCACGGTCCTGCCGGGCTTTATCGACTGCCATGCCCATTTGACCGGGGAGGAGGACGCGGGGAGCTTTGCGGACGGCAAGCTGTTCGGCGACCAGCTGGTGGGCGCCGTGTACCAGGCGGGGCTGCTTTTGGACGCGGGCTTTACGGGCATCCGCGATATGAGCGAGGCCGGCGTCTATGTGTCGCGGGGCGTGGAGAGGGGGATTGTCCGCGGGCCACATATTTTCCCGGGGGCCAAGCTTCTGGGGATTACCTCGGGGCATATCGACGGCTATCCCTGGCTGTCAAAGGAGGAGGCGAACGCCATCGACCACATGGGGCGGATGGTGGACGGGCCGGACGACTGCATCCGCGGGGTGAGGGAGCAGTTCCGCATAGGCGGCAAGTTTATCAAAATCTGTGCGACGGGCGGCGTTTCCTCGCCGACCGACCGGGTGGACGACGTGCAGTTTTCGCAGGCCGAGCTGGAGACGATCGTGGAGGAGACGAAGCGCCATCACTCGTATGTCTGTGCGCACTGCACGGGCAACGAGGGGGCGTACCAGGCCCTTTTGGCCGGCGTAACCTGCATCGAGCACGGCGTCATGCTGACGCAGCGGGAGATCGACCTTATGAAGGAGAAGGACGCGACGCTCGTGACAACGCTGAGCGTGGCGCTGGGCGTGGCCAATATTCCGGGATTGCCGGACTGGATGCATGAAAAGGCGCTGGGCTGCGCGGAGGCGAATAAGCGCACGATTGCCATGGCCCGCAAGGCCGGGATCCGTATCGCGCTGGGAACCGACTATTCCAACTCGCGCAATACGCCGTATTTGCAGCTGGGCCGGGAGTTTGAGGCCATGACGAGAGCCGGTATGACGAATATGGAGGCGATCCAGGCCGGTACCGTAAACGCGGCCTATTTAACCGACCGCCGGGGCGAGGTGGGGACGCTGGAGGCGGGGAAGATTGCCGACATCGTGATCGTAGACGGAAACCCGTTGGAGGATATAAACGTGCTGGCAGACGCGTGCCATGTAAAATATGTATTTCAAAGCGGACGCGTAGTCAAGAAGCCGGCGGCCGGGAGGAAGGAACAGGGATGACACTGGCACAAAAGGTTTATGAAGGAATCCGGCGCGACATCCTGCTAGGCCGTTATCGGATGAATGAATTTCTGGTGGAAACGGAGATCGCGAAGGAGTACGGCGTGAGCAAGGGCACGGCCGGCGAGGCCCTGCACCGTCTCTGCCTGGAGGGGCAGTTGACCAGTTATCCGCGTAAGGGCTATCTTTTGACAATCGTGACGGAGGAGGAGTTTGCCATGCTGGCCCGGTTGCGCATGGTGCTGGAGGAGCTGGTCGTAAAAATCCTGGTCACCGAAAAATCGGAGGCGGAGCGGGCGGCCCTGTGCGGGGAGCTGGGCGCGATTGACGGAGCAAAACAGGGAGCAAATATGCGTTTTCACATGAAGATGGCTGAGGCAACGGGGGACAAGTACCTGATTAGCACGCTCTACAGCACGCTCAGCGCGCAGGCGCGCTCGGAGCGCTATGTGACCGCGATCCGTCGCCAGCCGCCGGACTGCCACAAAGAGCTGGCGGCGGCGATCTTGGAAGGGGATGCGGCGGAAGCACAGGCGTGGCTGATAAAGGACATAAAGGGGATGGCCGCGTCGGAATAAGAGAGGGGCGAGTTTTTTCAGAAGCTGAGAACAGGAGGATGTGCAATGGAATCGCGTGTACCAATGCAGACAGGGCAGGAGATTGTGCTTGAGCCGGAATCGCATCGAGTAGAGGATGAGATATTAGGCAAGGATGAGAGGCTGTACCGGATATCTTTCCGGATTAACGATGCCTTTGGAGAAGCTAAAAGCCACGCCGGCGAGGCTGAAATGCTGTGCACCTATGATGAGCGGGGAGAAGGTACCTTTCCCTATCTGGCCATTCAGATGGACAACGAGGTATATTGTGCGGTAGAGGAATTCAAAGAAAAAGGTATGTTTACGGGGGCCCTGGAATTAACAAAGCTTTCGGGGAAATTTTATTTTAAAGCGAAAATGGACTACTTTGGGTACCGGATGTATTTTTACGGAATGGATCGCTGCGATGGCTATTGGATAAACAACGGTCTTTGCATGGTTTATCCAATAGCATATGTCGGTACGGAGGAGGAGAGAAAGCTTATGCGCGTGCTCGACGAGGCGGCGGAGAGTTATCGCGAGGAAAGGCTGTAGGAAGGGACACACACCTGATTTCCTGTTGCCGCATACCTTACTAGTGTAATTATGCCAAAATGAGGTATGCCTTTTGAAAAAACGATTGGAATGTCAGCGCAGGTGCTGCGGCTTGCCGAATCGGCCCGGCCCGGCCCGGAATTATTCGTATCCGTGGCTTCACAGCGCCAGCCGCGAAGTGTGGATGCCCGGGAGCGGAAACGACAAAGAAGAAAAGAAGGATCTGGAATACTGGAAACAGCTGTATCCGGCCGAGGTGCGGCAGGTGCAGCGCGAGGTGGAGCATCAGTGTGACTTGATGGATTACAGCGGCAGCGTGATCTACGACGAATACCCGGATCGCATTGCCCTCTCGAGGATCTGCGAAGCGGTGTACCAGGCCCTGATGCAGGAAAGGGCCCGCGGGGCGATGGAGGAAAATCCGTCCGGTATGCCGTCTGCGCCGTCCGGCCGAGGAATAGCAGGGATGGAAGAGGGCGGGAAAGAGCCGGTAGTAAGCGAGGAAGAGACGGAAGAATTCATTATGCCGGAGGAAGAACCGGAGGAGATCAAGGAGCAGACGGGGCCTATGCAGCCGCTGCAGATGGAAAGCATGCAGTACCGCGGGAACGACCGGTCCTTGCAGGATATGATCGAGGTGCTTTTGTACCATGAGATTCACCGCCGCCGCTGTGCGAGACGCCGCGGGCGCAGCTGGTATTTCGGATAAGACGGGGAATGGCAAGTAAAAGAGGGCAGGCAGCCGCCGGAATAGGTATGGCTGCTTGCTTTTTTTGTGTGATCGAAAGGCGGCTTTAAATAATCTCAGAAAAAATGGCGCGGCCGGCGGGCTCGTGGCCTATCGCAACGCGGCCGGGCATCAGGGAAACCATACTGAAAAAGATACAAAAGCTCTATGGCGGCATACCTACATACCGAAAAGAAAATAAATGCGCATTGATTGAAAATTACAGACAGCTTGACCGATAATAAGTAACCATTTATAATATAGAAGAAATTACATTAGATAATGTGACAGGATTGTTGGATTGGAGCAGACAATATTAACGATATCCGTTTCAAGGGAAAACGTCAAATTGACTGGAATGATGTAAAGCAGTATCTATAAGGTTATTCGCTTGAAATCCATACAGATTATAGCTATAGTTTGTATAGAAGGATACGTACAGGTATTAAGAAGATGTATTCTACATGCTTGTTTTTTGAGAGTATACCTACAATATGTGTTGCTTGCCGGACAGGTCTTATGGTATGTATGGCAATATATGGAAAGAGTACATGCAAGAGCATGTGTGTTTTTTAACAGAAGCCTTGATAAAAATATTGTTAAGGCAATTGAGGAGCAAAAGTGACTTGCAGATGCGGGAATGAATTGAGTAATGTAGAAGTTCCTAATGAAATTAACCTTGTAGTCTATACGGATGAAGAATGGGAAAGTATTTGCAATTGTGATAGTATACAGCCTTGGATGATACCTTTGCCTAAATATGAAGTCTGGAGGTGCCCAGTATGCAAAAGAATTTATGTATTTGAACGTGGGGAGGCTTTGCCAAGTATGGTCTATTGCCAAGAACCATCTTAAGCATGGCAGATATTAAGTCAAGAATATAAGAAGGGATAATGATGTCCCAAGAAAAAGGGTTTTAGAACATTTGTTGCTATTCATATGAGAGAGGGGATTGCTTAACAGGTAAAGACATGAAAATTTTGATTGAGGGAAAAACAGTAAGTAAAACAGACGAAAAAGTTATACTGGTCGCGATCCTTGGCATTTTAACGGCACTTGAGAAAAAGAGTGTGACGATTGACGAGGCGGAAAAGTTTCTTTTTTCCCCCAAAATGGTAGATACGTTAAGAAAGGCCAACTGTAGTGAAAAGACGATTGAATTAGCGTCAAAAGGATGTGAGCTGGAAGATATAGCCTCCTTAATCCCGGAAAAATGGGAAGAGATATTAAGTGAGTTAGTTCAAGACACGTTGAAGTTTCTGATCGAGTATGAAGAATTGAATAAAAATTTCTGGATTGAATAAAAAGAAGTTTACTTTTGTAATGCTGATATTTTGAGTTAAAGCAGTTCACAAAAACCGTGTGGCCATTTCTTGTAATTCTTACAGAGCTTGTGTATAATAAAGAAAAAGAAGGAACCACTAAATCATACGAAAGAGGGCGGAATCAGATAGGGACGAACAAGGGAGGTATGAAGTGGCAGAGACAGGAAATGAGAAGGCTAGGACATTAGCAGAAAAAGAATGGGAAGAGCTGGGCATTGAAAATGATTTTATGTTCGGGAAGATTATGCGGAAAGCAGAGTTATGCCAGGAACTGTTAGAGGCCATTTTTCCGGAGCTGGAAATCGGCCGCATCGAATACCCAGAGGTACAGAAAAGCATCGCAGAGGATCGTGATGCGCGGGCAATTCGTCTGGATGTGTATGTGCGAAGCGCTAGCGAGACCGTGTTTTCCATTGAGATGCAGGTATTGAACCGTGGGAACTTGGAGAAACGAATCTGTTACTACCAGAGCTTAATTGACTTACAGTTGCTAGATAAAAGCGTAGACTATAAGAAGCTAAATGATAGCTATGTCATTTTCATTTGCCCGTTTGACCTGTTCGGGACGGGAAGGCACAAGTATACGTTTAAGAATTTCTGTGCCGAGGAACCAAAGATAGAGTTGGGGGACGGAACAGGAAAGATATTTTTGAATGCAAAGGGGACGCAGGAGGATGTGAGCGGGAATCTGAAAGCATTTTTAGACTACGTGGCCGGGAAGAAATCAGAGAATGATTTTGTGAAGCGTCTGGAGAATGAAGTGAGGCAGGCGCGGAAAAACAGGGAATGGAGGCATGAATATATGACGTTGCGGATTAGAGATTTGGAAAACAGGGAAATGGGTAGAGAGGAAGGCATCAAGATTGGCGAGGAACAGGGCATCAAGATTGGCGAGGAAAGGGGCAGAGCAGAAGGCATATTTAGAAGCCTGGACAATCTTCTGCGGAATAATCCGGCTGTTGGTGTAGATGCCGGGGCGGTCATGCTGGGGATTGGAAGCAAGGAATTAGCAGAGTACAAGAAAGCCAGAGGCCTGGTATCTTGACCGGATATAATCTGGTCACAACACTAGATTCCGTTGTAGTTTAACAGCCGTGTAAAATGAGAGAGGATTTGATCGAAAGATGCTGCAGAATGAGAGAATTGTTACATTTTGCGGCATCTTTTTTGCCCCATAAACGGTTCTGTTTACTCCGAAGCGCCCCATAAAGAAATCCTTAAGAAAAAAACGGCTTGTACTTTTGCATGCAAATTGCTATAGTAATAGGAAGAAAACAGAAGGAACGGTTACATGAAAAAAGGAATTCGCAAAGCGCTGATTTTAATATTGGTTTTTCTGGCCGCCGCGGCCGCCGTCTTTTATTTCACACAGCGGGAGGAGGAGCCGGCGACGGTGTACGAGGGCATGAGCGAGGCCAGCCTGCCGGTGATTTACTCTCTTTATAATGGTAGAAAGATCAACCGCCTGTATGGATACACCTCGGAAATGAAAGAAGAATACATGCGGGGGAATGTGACGCCGCTGGGGACAGACGGACAGATGACGATCCAGGTGGACTGCTATGACAACCGCCTAACCAGCGTCTCCTATGAGGTGCGCGACGCGCAGACCGGCCGCCTGATCGAGGATACGGCCGTAGAGCGCTGGCGCGAGACGCAGGAGGAGACGGGGAGCCAAATCATGGCAACGCTGCCGATCCAGAAGCTGATCGAAGCGGGGACCGAGTATTTGTTGCGGATTCGTCTTACGACCGAAAAGCACGAAGCCGTGTACTATTATACCCGTATTGTGTATAATACGGGGCTGCATGTGCAGGAAATGCTGGATTTTGTGACGTATTTCAGCGACCGGACATTCCAGGCGGAGGAAAAGCAGGAGGGGAAAAGCGAACTGGGCCTGTATTTGGAGCCGGACAGTACCGGGGATAATTCTTCGTTCGCGTATGTCAATATCCATTCCAGCCACCGGATGCTGACCTGGATGAACCTGGAGCCGGAGCGTGTCGGGGAAACCTTGGTGGACATTCGGCAGATCAGCGAGACGGTGGGTACCCTGCGCCTGTCCTATCAGATCCGCTCCGTGGGCGATACGGGGCTTACGGAGCTTTACGATGTGGAGGAGGTGCTGGTAGTCCGCTGGTCGGAGGTGCGTTTTTACCTGCTCTCATATGAGCGGACGATGAACCAGCGCTTCACGGCGGACACCTCCACGATCGAGAACGGGGTGGTGGACCTGGGGATTGTCGAAAACGGCACGACTTCGCTGAAAACAAGCCCGTCTGGCACCTATACGGTCTTTACCGCGGGGGGCGAACTGTGGGGGTATAACGGCAAGCTGAATGAAGCGGTCAATATTTTCTCATTTAACCGCAATACAGGCGAGGACATTCGTACCAGGCATACGGAGCATGGCTTCCAAATCATCAAGGCGGAGGACAGCGGGGACGTATCCTTTATGGTGTACGGCTATATGAACAGCGGTAGCCACGAAGGGGAAGTGGCGATGATCTTTTACCTGTATGACAGCAGTGAGCGGGCGCTGCAGGAGATTTTCTATATTCCGGTACAGGTTCCCTACGCCCATTTAAAACAGGAGATGGGGACGCTAAGCTTTATATCCGATACCGGACTGATTTATGTGATGGTAGAAAACAGCATTTATGCGATTGATGTAGTGGGCACGGAGCATGTGGTCGTAGTAGATGACCTGCAGGAGGGGAGCTTTGTAATCAGCGAGGACAGCTCGGTAATCGCCTGGCAGGAGGGAGACGACCCTTACGGCTGTACGGCGCTGTCGGTGATGTATCTGACGGACGGGCGGAAAAATACGGTTCGCTGCGCGGCGGGAGAATATTTAAAGCCTTTGGGCTTTATGGGGACCGACTTTGTATACGGGATTGCGGACAGCGCGGATATTACCGTGGATATCAGCGGCAGCACGACGTTTCCGATGTACGCGCTGGAAATCGTGGACGGGGAAGGCAAGGTGCTTACGCATTATGAAAACCGGGGCAATCATATCCTGAGCGCGGAGCTGGGGAACGGGCGGATCCAGGTGAACTGCGTCTCCCTTACCTATGAAAAACAGCCGGTGAATCCGTTTACGGATGTGTTGCTGCAGAATGAGGCCGAGGAGGAGGACACGGCTTCGGTACTGCGCACGACGGTCAGCGACAAAAAACGCACGGTACATTCGATTAACCTCTCCCATTTTGCGGATCCGGAGCGCCAGCTGACGATTTCTACGCCGGTGCGGCTATTGGGCCCCTCCGCAAATCGTGTGGATCTGGCATCCGACATCCGGCGGGATACGGATCGCCGTTATTTTGCCTATGCGTACGGGGAGCTGACGAAAATCTGCTACAATGTTTCGGAAGCGATCAACGCGATTTATGACCAGGTCGGTACGGTGGTGGACGCCGGGCAGAACCAGGTATGGGTAAGGGGCGTGATGAAAACGGAGACTCGCATCACGGTAGCGGCCGGCTGTACGACGGAGCGCGCGGATCGCACGCTGGCGCCCTGCATCCAGGCGCTTTTGTTCCAGCAGGGAATGACTCTGGATGTAGACGGGATGCTGGATGAGGGCCGATCCGTGCGGGAGATTTTAGATGAAGCACTGCCAGGACGGGCGCTTGATTTAAGCGGCTGCACCTTGCCCCAGGTACTCTACTACATCAGCAACGGCCATCCGGTGATCCTGCTGACAGGGGAGACGACAGCCGATTTGCTGGTGGGGTACGACAACTATAACATTACCTTTTATAATGTTTTAGACGGGACCTATTATAAGATGGGGCGCAACGATACGGCGGACTATATCCGGAGCGTGGGCGGGCACTTGTTTAGTTATCGGTAAGATTTTCGCTAAGAAGGGTTAGGAATGTCAAATTCTGTCTTGCATCTTTCAGAAATCCGTATTATAATGAAACAAGATTTTCCTTTGCAGCTTCTTAGAGGTTTGGGACAGAGTGATGGAGACAAAAATCGTTGCAATTGACGCGAAAGAACCGCAGCCGGAACGCATACAGGAGGCGGCGCGGCTTATACAAAGAGGCGGGCTGGTAGCGTTCCCGACGGAGACCGTATACGGCCTGGGCGGAGATGCGTTGGATCCCGAGGCGGCACAGAAGATTTATGCGGCCAAGGGCCGCCCTTCGGACAATCCGCTGATTGCGCATATTGCCGATTTTGGTGAGCTGTCGGTGTTGGCAGCAGAGATTCCCGATACGGCCAGGACTTTGATGCGGCTGTATTGGCCGGGTCCTCTAACCTTGATTTTTAAAAAAACAGAAACGGTGCCTTTTGCTACGACGGGCGGCCTGGATACGGTAGCGGTGCGGATGCCTTCGCACCCGGTAGCCCGGGCGTTGATTCGTGCGGCGGGGACGCCTATAGCTGCGCCTAGTGCCAATCGTTCTGGGCGTCCGAGCCCGACTAAAGCCTCTCATGTACGGGAGGACCTGGACGGGCATATTGACATGCTTTTGGATGGCGGCGAGGTAGGGATTGGCCTGGAATCTACGATTATTGATGTGAGCTCCGGGGAGCCGTTGCTGCTTCGTCCCGGTTTTATTTCGGAAGAGACACTGGAAGAGACGTTGGGACATTTGGCGGTAGACGCGGCCTGCATGGAACCGATGGCGTCCGGCAAACGTCCGAAGGCGCCCGGCATGAAATACAGACATTATGCGCCGCAGGCTCCGATGACCATTGTTCATGGACCGCTCGCGAAAGTGGAAAAGACAATCTGCTTTCACGTAAAAGAGGCGCTGCGCGCGGGGAAGCGTGTCGGCATCCTCTGCACGTCGGAGAGCCAGCCGTATTATCGGCAGCAGCTTAGGAACGGCTGTCCGGACTGCCATATGAGCAGGTTGATCGCTTCCTGCTCCTGTGCGTTTCCTTATAAGGGCGCGGAGGCGTTGCTTATGTTGGAGGTATCCGGTCCGCAGACCGAGCCGGCCAAGATCGCGCATCATTTGTATGATGCGCTTCGTTCCTTTGACCGTGCCGGCATAGACATAATTTATTCTGAAAGCTTTGAATACGGCCCCTTAGGTGGGGCCATTATGAACCGATTAAAAAAGGCCGCCGGTTATCAGATTCTGGAGGTGTGACAGCAAAGCGCAGCCGGTCGTTTCGAGAGGGATGCTACATGATACCCTACAAAAAAGTACTGTTCATCTGTACGGAAAATACATGCCATAGCATCATGGCGGAAGCGATTCTGAACGCGGTGAAAGGCACGCGTTTGCTCACGGTCGAGTCCCGCGGACTGGTAGTTTTATTTCCGGAGCCGCTCAATCCCAAGGCGGTGGCTATTTTAAAAAGTAAGGAAATGACGCCGGCCAAAGAATACTCGCAGGAATTCATACCGGAGCAGGATATCGAAGAGGGTACGCTGATCCTGACGATGTCCGAAAAGGAAAAACAGCAGGTGCTGTCGATGGCCGGTCGTTTTCCGGCGCCGGTCGATGTCGGCACGCTGGGCGAGTATGCCGGCGAGCGGCCCGACGTAGGCAACCCTTATGGCGGGAGCCTGGCCGATTACGGGGCATACTACGAATACATCGATATTTTGGTCAAAATGGCGGCCGAAAAATTATTTAAGGAGGAAATCCCATGATAGCAATTGGCGGAGACCACTCTGCGCTGGCCCTGAAAAAAGAGATCATGGCCCATTTGGAGGAGAGGAAAGAGGAATACAAGGATTTTGGCACCTATACGGAGGAGTCCTGCGATTACCCCGATATTGCCAAAGCGGTATGCCGGGCGGTCCTGGCCGGCGAGTGCGACCGGGGCATCTTGATCTGCGGCACCGGCATCGGCATTTCGATTACGGCGAACCGTTTCAAGGGGATTCGCGCGGCGCTGTGCGGCGACTGCTTCAGCGCGAAGGCGACGAGGGAGCACAACGATTCGAATGTGCTGGCGCTGGGCGCGAGGGTGACCGGCCCTGGCCTGGCCCTGCAGATCGTGGATACCTGGCTGGATACGCCTTTTTCGGAGGGTCCCCGGCATAAGGTGCGGATCGCGAAGATCGACGAGGATTGACAGGCAGATAAAAGCGCTGCGCCGTTTTAGGCATACGGCGCAAAACGCACAAGGATCAGGCAAAAACGGGACTGTGTTGGTTGCAGCAATTTCCGGAGGGCCTTATAATGGCCGTATTGCTTCCATAAATAGGCTACCCGTTCCTGCATATAAAATCTAAGGGGAAGAAGGTGAGAAGATGGCGAGAGAAACCGTAGAGGCAATCCGTGGGGCCGAGACGAAGGCAGACCAGATGATACGGGATGCGCATATAAAAGCGGACGAGATTATCATGGATGCGAGGGCGAAGGCCGCCGACCGGTTGGCCGAGGCGAAGAAGGAGGCCGCTGCCCGCCTGAAACAGGCCGGCGACGAGGCCGCTGCCACAGGGGCCGGCGAGGCCGAGGCGAGCAAGGCAGAGAGCGAAAAAGACGTAGAAGCGCTGAGGACGCTGGCAAAGCAGAAGGAAGATGAGGCGGTAAAGCTGGTTCTGGCGCAGGTTATCTGAAAGGGGCGCCTTACCTGAAAGGGTATGAATCTTCCCAAGGTTTTCACAGTATGAGAGTAAAGAAGGTGATTACACTATGGCAGTGTTGCAAATGCAAAAAATTCATATTTGTGCATTGAAAAGCAACCGCAAACAGATATTGGAAGAATTGCAGCGAAAAGGAATCGTA
>CANSWW010000024.1 GCA_947650845.1 uncultured Lachnospiraceae bacterium | reverse complement strand
CCCCGCCACAAAGGCCACGGCCGCATCCGCCAGACTCCCGCCGAACATATAGCAAAAACAAGCGCTCCCCACACCGGATGCCAGTATCTGCATACGCGCGGTTTTTCCCGGCATGCACCGTATTTTTGCCAGAAGCTCGGCTACCTCCTCCACGGTATAGGAACCCTCCTCGATCTCGCGCGAAAGCTGGTTGACCGCCACTACCTTGTCAAGCCTCGCGCCCCGTACCGGAATGTGGCTTACCTTGGCATAGGATCCGTGCCCCTCACTCCCGCCTGTCACAAATATTCCATTGCTTAGCACAAAAAAATCCCTGGATTCGACGCCAAAATAGCGGCAGATTCGCTCCATCGTCTCTTCCACACGAAAAATCTCCGCCCCGTTTTCCAAAAGGATATGCCCTGCCTCCATGGCCGTCTCTAATACTTTTCGCGGTTCGGCTCCCTCAATCTTATTCTTTGATTCTGTCAAGCTCAATTAAGTTCACCCCGGCGATATTCAAAATTGCTTTTAAAGAAATGTATTCCTCTTTCAGCTCCGCATATGTTTCCGTCGCATTCTCTTTCTTTGCCAGGATCATATACCGCTGGATCTTTTTAAAATCCTCTATGGCCGCTTTTGTGATTTCCAATCCGTTTGGCATGTACCCACCTACTTTCTGAGGAATAGTACGGTTTGTTGCACCTCAATTATAGCAACTCCCCCTATACGTGTAAAGCTTTTATTTCCTACCACGCATACGGCGTCACCTGATACACGTAATAATTAAGCCAATTCGTGTAAAGCGTATTGGCATGCACCCGCCAGCTTAAGCACACGGCTTTCTGCGGATCGTCGTCCTCAAAATAATGACACGGGATCTCCGGGTTCAGCCCTCGCCCCACATCGCGCACATACTCCTGGCGCAGCGTTTCCCGGTCGTATTCCGGATGCCCCATGACAAAAATCCGGCTCCCGTCCCGGCTCGCCGCCAAAAAGGGCCCCGCTTCCTCCGACTCCGCCAACAGCATCAGCTCAGGGGTTGCCAAAATATCCTCCCGTCTGGTCCCCGTATAGCGCGAGTGCGGCGCAGCAAACACATCGTCAAAGCCCCGCACCAGCGGGACCAGCCGGTCGCAGACCCTCTGCGTATAGATGCCGGACAGCTTCTTGGGCAGCTCATATTTCTGAATTCCATAGTGATAATAGAGCCCCGCCTGCGCGCCCCAGCAGATGTGGATCGTGGATGTCACATGCGTGGTGCTCCATTCCATAATCGTGCACAGCTCCGCCCAATAATCGACATCCTCAAAGGCCATCTTCTCGACCGGCGCCCCGGTAATGATAAATCCGTCAAAATACTGCAGCGACACCTGGCTGAAGGTGGTATAAAACGTATTTAGGTGCGAGCTGGACGTATGGGTAGACTGATGGCTGGAAATGCGCATCAGCGTCAGCTCCAGCTGCAGCGGCGTATTGGATAACACCCGCAGAAGCTGCGTCTCCGTCTCCTCCTTTAAAGGCATCAGGTTCAATATCAAAATCCGCAACGGACGGATATCCTGGGTCACGGCCCGGCTCTCGTCCATCAGAAAAATATTTTCCTTTTCCAGGACTGCCCGGGCCGGCAGCCCGTTTTGTACTTTTACAGGCATTTCCCCTCCTCCATGCGCTCCAAAAATTCTTCCTCCGTGAGAATCGGGATGCCAAGCTCCTTCGCTTTTTTATTCTTGGACGAATTGGAAGTACTGTCATTGTTGATTAAAAAGGTTGTTTTGCCGGTGACCGACCCCGTCGCCTTGCCGCCGCGCTGTTCGATATACGCTTTCAGCTGGTCACGGTTGGCAAAGCGGTTCAGCGAGCCTGTGATCACAAAGACCTGGCCGGCCAGCGACTGGTCGCCGCTTCTCTCCTCTTTGTGGAGCGTTACATGCGCAAGCACATGCTCCAGCGACTCGCGATTTTTTTCCGCCGCGAAATACGCCGCAAAGGCTTCCGCCAGCACCGGACCGATCCCGTCCACGGCCGCCAACTCCTCGCGGTCCGCCGCCATGATTTTATCCAGGTCATCGTCGAACGCCCGGCAGATCATCCGCGCGTTAGCCGGGCCGATCCCGGCAATCCCCAGGCCGTACAGAAGCCGCGCCAGCGTGGTATCCGCGGCCTTTACAGCCGCCTGGCAGAGATTTTGAAACGACTTCTCGCCAAAGCCCTCCAGCTCGACGATCGCCTCCCGGTGGTTTTCCAGACAGAACAGATCCGCCGGCTCATGCACCGCCCCTATGCCGATCAGCTTTTCCAGCGTCGCCTCCGAAAGGCCGCCGATATTCAGCGCGTCGCGGCTTACAAACAGGGCAAAGCTCTTGACCTTCTTAGCCTGGCAGTCAGGGTTTACGCAGTGCAATGTCTCCGCGTCGCCCTCGGCCTTCACTTTCGTTGGGCCGCCGCAGACCGGGCATTGCTTTGGAATGACCACGGAGCCGCTGCGTGTCTTATTTTCCGCAATCTGCGGAATAATCATGTTGGCCTTATAGACCGTGATCGTATCGCCCTCGCCCAGTGCCAGCTCTTTGAGGATGCTTAGATTGTGCACGCTGGCGCGGCTTACGGTCGTCCCCTCTAA
Source organism: uncultured Lachnospiraceae bacterium (assembly GCA_947650845.1). GTDB lineage: Bacteria > Bacillota > Clostridia > Lachnospirales > Lachnospiraceae > RGIG7193. The sequence continues at coordinate 15,959 of CANSWW010000024.1, read as the reverse complement.
CTCCACCGGCTCAAACACGGCCACCGGATTGATCAGCCCCGTACGGGACGGGCTCCACTCGATATAGCGCAGACGCGTCTCGCCCATCTCGTCGGCCCACTTAAAGGCGATCGAATGCCGCGGGAATTTGGCCGTGCTGCCTAACGACTCCCCGTAGGCAATGTCCTCAAAGCACAAAACCAGACCGTCCGAGGGCACGTCGTTTTTTTCGATGGAGGAGGAAAACCAGCGGACCGTCTCTTCTATCGTCTTTGCTGTCGCCATCCGGTGCTCCACAATATCAAAGCCCTGGTTTTTCAGCCACAGAAACTGGTTCTTTCGTGAATTCTGAAAGTCCACGCCCTCCGCCGATACCAGCGAAAAGGCATAAAAACGCACATGCCGGCCGGCCGTCACCTGGCTGTTCAGCTGGCGCACCGAGCCGCTGCAGAGATTGCGGGGATTTTTGTAGCGGCTGTCCGCCTCGCCGATTTCCTCATTGATCTTCGCAAAATCGGAATAGCGGATCACGGCTTCCCCCCGCAGGACCGTCTCGCCGGTATGGGGAATCGTCAGCGGGACGTTTTCAAACACGCGGGCATTGGCCGTCACCACCTCGCCGATCTCGCCGTTTCCGCGCGTCACCGCTTTAAAAAGCTTCCCGTCCTGGTAGGTTAAAACGATTGTCAGACCGTCCAGCTTCCAGGACAAGAGTCCTTCCTTTTCTCCCAGCCAGGCTTTCAGCGCCTCCACGTCCTTCGTCTTGTCTAACGACAGCATGGCCGCCGCATGGCGTTCTTTCGGCAGCTCGCTGAGCACCTCATAGCCCACCGTCGCCGTCGGGCTGCCCGACAGGGTAATCCCTGTTTCGGCCTCCAGCTGCTTTAGCTCGTCATACAGACGGTCATATTCCACATTGGGCATTATCTCCCGGCTTTCCTGGTAATAGGCCCGGGCCGCCCGGTTCAAGACTTCTGTCAGCTCCCGCATGCGGGCCAGTTTCTGTTCCATGCCATCCCTTCTTTCTACCACTTTATGTCAATCCGTCTTTCTTATCCCGCAGGACAATCCGGCGCAGCTTTTTCTCTTCCTCCGGCTTAAGCTCCCGGTACGCTCCCGGCGCCAGGCTTCCCAGCCGGATATTGACAATGCGCACTCGTTTCAGCTTTACCGTTCGATAGCCAAAGTATTCGCACATGCGGCGGATCTGGCGGTTCAGCCCCTGTGTCAATACGATCCGAAAGGCATTGCGACCGGCGCGCTTTACCTGGCAGGGCTTCGTGACCGTTCCTAAAATCGGCACGCCGGCCGCCATCCCGCGCAAAAATTCTTCGGTCACCGGCTTGTCGGTCTCCACCAGATATTCCTTTTCGTGGCCGTTGCGCGCCCGTAAGAGCGCGTCCATCAAGGCCCCGTCGTTGGTCAGCAGCAAAAGCCCCTCGGAATCCTTGTCAAGCCGGCCGGCCGGGTATACGCGCAGAGGATAACGGACCAGCTCCACAATATTGGGCGCCCGGTCCTTTTCACTGGTCGTACAGACGATGCCCACCGGTTTATGGACGGCCAGGATCACCTTTTTTTCCTGCCGCCTGACCGGCCGGCCATCTACGGCGACCTGTTCCTGCCCCCGTAGCTTCCGGCCCGGAGCGGCCGGCCGGCCGTCTACCGTCACGCGCCCCGCCTCGGCCAGCCGGTCCGCTTCCCGGCGGGAACAGACGCCGGCCTCGCTCAAAAAGCGGTTAAGACGCATCTCTTTATCGATGGTTCTCTCCTTCTCAGGCATAGCTGTGAATCCCCGGAATCCATGTATTTACGCCAATATAGGTAAAGACGACGCAGACAAACCCGATCACGGCGAACCAGGCCGCCTTCTTGCCCTTCCAGCCCCGGTTCAGCCGCACATGCAGATACATCGCGTAGATAATCCAGGTGACGAGCGACCAGGTTTCCTTCGGGTCCCACGACCAGTAACGCCCCCAGGCCCGCTCGGCCCAGATTGCCCCGGTGACAATCACCAGCGTCAAAAATAAAAATCCCAGGGAAACGGCCCGATAACTGATCAGATCCAGCCGTTCCCGGTCAGGCAGCTCCCGCTGGTGAAACGCGTCCTCCCCCATGCGCCCCCGAAACAGATACAGCATCGACACGCCGAAGGCCACGCCAAAGGCCCCATAGGAAATGATCGCCGTGGAAACATGGATTGCCAGCCAGTTGCTGCGCAAAGCCGGCATCAGCTCCCGTACCTCCCGGCTCTGCATCGCCGCGTAGCCGATGATTACAAACACCACCGGCGCCACAAAAGCGCCCAGCGCCCGGAAACGGTACTTTCTCATAAAAATCAGATAGCACAAGGCGATCCCCCAGGCAAAGCTCGTCGCAAATTCATACTGATTGGTAAACGGCAAACGGCCGGCCCCCACGCCCCTGGTCACAAGCGCCAGCGTATGTACCGCAAAGGCGGCCGTAAATATCAGGCCCGCCAATCTTCCGGCCCGTTCCTTTTTCACCGCCAAAAACACAAAATACAGCACGGCGGCCGCCAGATACGCGGCTACGGCAACCGTGAACATCCCGTTTTCCGCCTGCAAAAACATCTCCGCTGTCATTGTTTTTCGTCTCCTTCCCCGTCTTGCCCGCCTTCCTTCTTCGGCCGCAGATAAAAGCACAGGGGCAGCGATACAAGGATCGTCAGCCCGCCCAGTGCCGCCAGCCAGCGAAAGGGATCGCGGATTACCTGGATCAGCGTATAGGGCTGCGGATCATGGAACACGAAGCGATAAGGCTCCGCCACAATTTCATGTCCGATCCCCACTACCTCGCTGGCGATGAGCTCCCCGTCATAATACAGCAAAAACGAGGCGCAGGGGTTGTCAAGCCGGGCGCTTCGGGAGACAGGCCCTTCCTCCGTATAGGCATAATCCGGATAAAACTTCCCGAACACCAGCGACAGCTCCGGCATGGAAGCCGGCGTCAAAATCTCTCCCACGCATAAAAGCAGGCTCTCCTCCTGCACACCGTCCCGCTCTACGTCCACCTGGCAGGCCCAGTCCGTGGAATTTTGGTACAGCTTAAGACCAAAGACGCCAAAGGGCGCGTTTACCTGCGCGATCCCCGATTGCTGTCGCCCGCTTTGCGAATCCGCTACCGTGAGCCAGGCCGTATACTGCTCTACCGTCTCATCCTCCCGCAGATCGATCTGAAAATCATCGATGCGCACCGTATAATCCGTTCCCTCTATCTCGTGCGTCTCGCCCGGCACCCCGTAAAGATACGTTTCCAAGCTAAAGCGCTGCCCCAGGGCAAAACCGGCGATCAGAAGAAGCATCCCCACATGGCACAGCCAGGGGCCCCACGCTCCCAGCCTGCCACGGCGCAGGTTCGTCTGAAAGCGCAGCACGCTGCACAGCGCCAGGTTCAGGCACAAAAGCGCGGTCAGCAGCAAAAACCACCAGCAGCTAAACACCCGGTCAAGCCCGATTCCCTGTATGATACGGGCCCCTCCCTCTCCATAATTCGCCACGTAGTACGCGGGAATCTGGTTTTGCAAAATCAGGCTTCCCGCCACGCAGGCCGCCGCAATCAAAATCAGCAGCACGATGCCAAGCTTCATCGAATGAAGAAGTCTCCCTATTTTTTGGAACGGGCTGTTTTTATTCATCCTACGCAATTACTCCTTTTTTGTCGACAATACGCCGCAGAGAAACTCTGCGGCGCATCTTCTGCTCGAAAGAAAGCCCTCTTCTACTTAAACATGCCCATCGCTTGGGCGCAAAGCGTCTCCGCCTTATCCAGGCAGTAATTCGACAGCTTGGAATTGTGGGCGCCCTCGCTGTTCTCTACAAAAACGAAATCCCAGTAGAACTGCGCGTCGCGGTTGACGGCGCGGATCGCATCCAGCTCTTCCTCGGTGTAATCGCCGGATTCTACCGCCTTTGCCAGTTCTTCCGTCAGCGCCACCAGATCGTCGGCAATCTTAATCGTGCGGCCCTCCACCTGCTCCTGGATCTCCTGCACAAACTCTACGGTCTCCTTCAGCTGTACGCCGTCGTGGCAGGTCTTGCAGCTGTTCTCGATCAGCGCTTCGTTCGTGAGCGGGCTGGTCCACTCATGGCTGCTGTACTTCACGCCCGTATCCGATTCCACCTTGCCCATATGGCAGTCCGCGCAGGTCTCGCCGGTCGTCTTTAAGAAGCTGTCCTGGCCCATGTAGGTCTCAAACTCCGGATGCTGCACCTTGATCATCTTCGTGCCGGTGCGGGGGTTCGTGTAATCCGAGAAGCCCATCTCGTTGTAATACGCGAGGATCGCGTCGGGATGCATGGCGTCGAGCCCGTCATACGGAAGCGTCGTCGCCTTGGTCTCCGGATCAAAATAGTACTCGTTATGGCACTGCGCACAGGAAAGCACGTCCGGATCCACATTGTCGATCTCCGAACCCATCGCGTCCGCCAGATACTGATGCGTTACGACCAGCTTGCCCATATTCGCCTCGTTGGCATGGCAGTTATAACAGCTGACCGGCTCGTCGATCTGCGCCATTACCTCGTCAAACTCCAGCTTGTAGGCTTCCACGCCGGTCGCGTTTACCAGCGCGGTGTAATCCGGCGTCTTGCAGGTCAAGCAGTTGGCCAGCGGGTGGGGACGCCCCGTCGCCTGTATATCCTCTAACGTATATACATGGCCCCTGGCGCTGTTATAGAACTGGTTGAAGGCCATGCCTTCATAGAGGACCGCGATCTGCGGGTACTCTTCTACATGGTCGATCGCCTCGGAATTGTCCGCGTTCGCCATATAAGACGCGTAAATCTCAGGGAACATTTCCGACCACTCCTCGGCCGTAATCACGCCGTTTTCCCGCGACGCAACCGGCAAGGTAATCGTAACGCCGCCCGGCGTCTCCGCCGGCGCCGTTGTCTCCGGGGCTGCCGTCTCGGAAGCCGCTGTCTCGGGAGCTGCCGTCTCTGCCGCCGTCGTCGCCGGCGCATTAGCGGCCGCATCCGTCGTCTCAGTGTTCGCGGCGCTCGAGCAAGCGCTGAGACACAAGAGCGACGCGGCCATCAAACACAACACTCTCTTGATTTTCATTTCCTTTCCTCCTTCTTGCCCGTGTTCTCAGGGCATAATGGGCGATAAGTCTCCCTGCCTAAAGAATATCATACCAACTCCGTATGTGCAACACTTTTTTTCTCCGGCAACGCGGCCCTCCTCTCGCGGGCCATTCGACAAAAATACGCCTGGGCGTCCAACGGAGTTTCTCCCTCCTTTACTTCCCGCCGTCGGTAGACGCCATCGCATTGCTGTTCCCAGCTGTTTTGATTATCGGACAGCAAAACGACGAAGAGATCCCACAGCCGTTTTCGGCATACCGCGTCTAAAACCGGCAGCAATACCTCCACCCGCCGCAGCGTATTGCGGGTCATCAAATCCGCCGACCCCATATAAACCGTCCGTTCTTCGCCGCAGCCAAAAAAGTACAGCCTTGAATGTTCCAAAAAGCGTCCCACGATGCTGATTACACGGATACGGTCCGTACGGCCGGGGATCCCGCCCACCAGACAGCAGTTGCCCCGCACTAACAGATCGATGGGAACCCCGTCTTTTGCCGCCTGCATCAGGGCGCAGATGATCCTTTTGTCGGATAACGCATTCATCTTCATGCCAATATACGCGGGCCGCCCCGCCCGGGCCGCGGCCCGCTGTATCTCGATTTGGGCTAACAACCGCTCCTGCAGTCCGCAGGGCGCCGTCAATAAACGCCGGCAGCCCGACGGCGTTTCCCCCAGGCACAGATGGTTAAAAATCCGGCTTACCTCCTCGCCGACCGCTTCCCCGGCCGTGATATACGACAGATCCGTATACTGCCCTGCCGTACGCTCATTGTAATTGCCTGTGCCAAGCTGGGTCAGATAACAGATTCGGCCCCCACGCCGGGCCGTAATCAGGCACAGCTTACAATGCACTTTGCGGCCCTCCAGCCCGTACAGGACCCGGCAGCCGGCCTCCTGCAGCCGCCTGGACCATTCGATATTATTTTCTTCGTCAAAACGCGCCCCTAACTCCAAAAGCGCCAGCACTTCCTTGCCGTTTTCGGCCGCCTGTGTCAAAATATCCACAATTTTGCTGTCCTTTGCCAGCCGATACAACGTAATTTTAATCGAAACCACCTCCGGGTCCGATGCAGCCTCCTCCAAAATCTGCAAAAAAGGGCGTATGCTCTCATACGGATAGGACAGCAGCACGTCCCTCTCCTCCAGCTTCTTGCGTATTTCCCGCCCGCTCCCGCCGTCCAGCGCGCTTTGCGGCAAAAAACGAGGATAAAAAAGCTCCCGTTTTTTTTGCAGAAAATGGCGTATATCCTCAAAAAAGGACAAATCCCGCGGCGTTTGACAGTCGTAAACCTCCTCTTTGCCGATCTCCAGGTACCGGCAAAGCACAGACAAGGCTCCCGACGGCAGGTTCCCCTTCAGCTCCATCCGCACGGGCCGGCGGCGGCCCCGCCGGCGCAGCAGCTTTTCCATTGCCTTGCGGTAATCCCCCTCTTCCCCGCACTCTTCCAAATCCATGTCCGCGTTGCGGGTAATCCGGATCAAGGCCCGGCCCTTGACACGATAATTTTCAAACACGGAGGGCGCATACTGTAAAATCAGCTCCTCCGCCAGCACATAGCAGCCCGGCAACCCGTCTATTGCCAGCAGCCGCTTGAAAAACCGGCTGAAGCAGGCAATCAGCCCCAATTTCCCGTTGCCCCCGCGCGTTTCTAAGTTCACGGCCACGTACAGACAGCCGCCGTTTAAAAAAGGGAACGGCTGCCGCTTACCCACGACCTGCGGAGAAAGCAGCGGCCGAATCTCCCGCTGGAAGTATTCCTTCAAAACCGCTTCCTCCCCGGACGTAAGTCGCGAACAATCCACAAGCCGGAGCCCCTGCCCCGCCAGCAGGCCGGTCAGCCTGAGATAGGTTTGTTCCCGCCTTTTTTCCAGTTGCCGCACACGCAGAGCGATCGCTTCCAGCTGTTCCCGCGGTGTCATATGCGTTTTATTCTCCCGGATCTGCGGATCCGCCCTCTCTAAATCGATCCATGCGCCCACACGCACCATAAAAAATTCATCCTGATTGCTTTCAAATACTGACAAAAAAAACAGACGCTCGCAAAGCGGAACGCTTTCCTCTTCCGCTTTTTCCAAGACTCGTTCGTTAAATTTAAGCCAGGATAATTCCCGATTGTCAAAACCTGTCTGTCCCATGCTCCCTCTTCCCCGCCGCGTTCTCTGCCGGTCAAGGCTTTCTGCGCTTAGTTTGCGCAAAAATGAAGGGATTATGTTCGGTATTCCATTCTGTACGGTCGCACTGCTCGGCTCGTAGTGCACCTCGACTTCGCTTCGGTCTCATTGGGACTTGCACCAGGGCCCGCAGTGCCAACCTCGATTCCGCTTCGCTTCATCTCGGTCGCGGGCTTCGCCCTATGCCTGGCCTGAAAGGAAGGTTTGCGTGCATTCATGCACGCAAACCTTCCTTTCATTCCAGGCGCACTGCTCATTGCCTGCGCGAAAAAGAGGCCGCGCCGAAGTCGACGCAGCCTTTTCTTCTATATATAAACCCATGAAAGACCTGGGCGTTCAGCCATTCAGAAAACTGGTCACTGCCTTCTGCAGCAGGGCAACCTCACGGCGGCCGAAGCCTCGTTTCGGCTGCCTGAGCGGTACTGCTACCGGTACCGGCTCCATCAGATGGCGGTACTCTCTGGCCAGCTGCCAGCCCACAGACGCTATGCTCCGCTCCTTTGCGACCTCATACCCCGCCGCCAGGACTTTCGGCAGATTTTCTTTTAGAGGGCCCTCCAGAAGGCCGTTCAGCTTGGCGGCAAACCCTTCCACATCCCGGGCCTTATATACCTGGCGGCCGTCTGCCAGCCAGTCCTCGTAAATCGGAATGTCCCGTACCAGCACCGGGCATTTCATGGCCAGGGCTTCTAAGAGCACGATCCCTTCGGTCTCTTCTTTGGTCAGGAATAGGAATACGTCGCTGCCGCTATAGGCGTCCCGCAGCTCCTCCTTGCAGATATAGCCGGGGAAGTGCAGGTTCGGCAGCTCTGTTTTCAGTGCTTCCTTGATATGCAGCGGGATCATCGGTACGTCCAGGTCGCCGAACCAGATAAACTGATACCGGGGCAGCCGTTTGGCCAGCTCGATAAAATCCATAATCCCTTTGCGGTCAATCGGCAGCCCCACTGACAGCACTACCTTATCCTCCGCCGTAAAGCCATACTTTTCGCGGAAGGCCCGCCCGGCCTCTTCGTCTTTTTGATAGAATGACAGGTCAATGCCGTTGGAAACGCTGACCACCGGCCGGCCCGTATGGTAGTTGTCGATCAGCTTCTTCGCGTAAGGCGTCGGGGCTACGATCACATCCCCCTGGCGGTAGCACAGCGTCAGCCATTTTTTAAACAGCGGCGCCACCAGGTTAGAGCCGATAAAGGAATTACGGAAATCCTCCTCGGTCGAATGCCCATGGTAGATGACCTTCTTGCCCTTCCGATGCGCTTTACGGCTCAAAAGAAAGGAGCCGGGAAAAATCGTATTGATATGGGCGATATCCCAATCGTCCTCAGGATCCGTCGTATACTCGACCTGGTTTTGGGACAAAGCTTCTTTTTGATGATAAATCGCCCGACCTACGCCGCTGCGCTCAATCAGACGCTGGGAGCCGGAGTATAACAAAACTTTCATTCCTGTACCTCCTTTACTACTGGAACAGAGACAATGCCTTCAGACCGATGGTATACAACCCCAGGCTGTACAAAGCGATCGAGGCCGGTTTTCCTAGCAAGATAATGAGCGTCATCTTTTTTAAGCTCATGCGCGTAAGCCCCGCCAAGTAGCACAGGAAATCATCCGGCGCTACCGGGAAAAAAATCGCCAGCGCGAAAAACTTATCGAAGCGGTTGCCTTTTTCCAGCCATCCGATGTACTTTTCGTAGGTGCGGGGATTGGAAATGCTGCGCACAAAGGGCGCCCCATAGCGTCTGGCCAGCAAAAACGCACAGATCGAACCGACGCAGATGCCGATGTAATTGTATACAAAGCCCCATACCGGTCCAAATACCAGCACGCCGGCCAGACAGCCGATCGCTCCCGGCAGGACCGGCAGCACGACCTGTATCCCCTGCACCAACGTGAAAATGAACGGGGCCCAGAAGCCGAAGCCATGCAGGAAATTCTCTAATGCTTCCTGTGACTGGAAAATCCCCTGGCGGTAACAGTACCAGGCAAACAGCCCCATCAATACCAGTCCGACAATCGTGCTGCCGTTCATCACCCTTTTCATGGTGCCCGCCAGCGCTTTCTCACGATCGCTGATGACTGCTGCTTCCGGCTGCCATTCTTTTTGCTGCCGCTTTTCTCTGTGCTTATCGATTCTCTCTTCTATTTTCTCCACTTTGCTCTCAATTTTATCTTCCACATTCTGACAGGCGTTTTTGACGGCCTCCCGACCGACTGCCAAGCCGCTTGCCGTGACGGACATGGCCGCCACGCTCTGTGCTGCGCCTATCTTCTGTCCCATTCCCAGCTGTTCTTTCATATCTTATATCTCCCTTACGATTTCCCGTTTACAGCTTGCTTTCACTTTCTGAAACTTATTGTAAACAGCGAACTTTAATATCCAGGAAACGAAATCTGAAGAAAGTATTAAGATAAAAGGGCAAAATGGAAAAGCTGCCGGCTCTTTTATTCCGTAAAGGGAAGCTTTCTTGACTCACACCAGGCTTTCAGCTGTTTAAGCAGGCCGGAAAGCTCCGGTTTTTCGGCATAATTTCTCTCGTTTTCTTCCCGAATGAAGGAATAGGTTTCCCACAGACGAACCGGCTGTTCGGCCGTACTGGTTATAAAAAGATCCGAGGGCGCCTCCTCCGGCCAGCTTCCGATCGCGTCCGGGTCGGTGCTGACAAGCAAAAAGGCGTTTTCCATGTACGTATTGACCGTTTCCGCAAAATCTACCATTGCCGGAAGCTCCAGCGCCGGCGCCTCCCATTCGGAGTCGCCCTCGCTGCTATAAAACGACACCAGTCCGCTGTCTCTGATGATTTTTTCTCCCTCCGCTCCCAAAGAAAACAGTTCATAGGAATAGTCGCACCAGCCCTGATAGCAGGTCGGTGTGTATCGGAACAGATACTCTTCTCCATCCAGGCGGCACAGATACAAGCTCATCCATCCCGGATGCGCGCTGCCCGGCTCCTCCTTATAGATCACCCGGCCGTCCGGATCCAGGACGGCGAAAATCCCCCAGGAAGCCCGGTCAAAATAGCCCCAGTCAAATACGATCCGCTCCTTACGTCCGTCATGGGTCACATCCGCTTCCCAGCTCTCTGAGCGCTCGGTAATAACCGGCGAAGCGCTGCCGACCTCATAAGAGGCCCACCAGGCCTCCTGCTCCCTCCGATACGCTTCCTCCTCTTCCAAATCCCGCGCTTGTTCCGTCTGCTCCCAAATCACGTCATTCGTCAAAAAGAGCCAGCGGCCGTCCTCCTTTACAAGGATCGCTTCCCCGGTCATACCGGTCTTTTCGGACGAATCCGGCGTTTCGTACGCATAATAAATATGAAGCAGGCCGTTTACATCGACATAAGCCCGCGTACAGGATACCGGCGCGGCCGCTTCCTGCAGCCAACTGCTCTCTTCCAGATAAAAGCTGCCGTCATATTCGTACCAGCCGCCGAAATAGTCCGACAGCCATTCCTCCCGAAACGCCGGCGCGCCCGTTTTTTCATAAGCCTGGCGCAGCGCCGCAGCGCTGATTCTCAAAACAGGACCGCCGCCCTCCAGGCCCGCCTGCAAAAGGGCCGTCCGTTCTTCCTCTAAAAGCTCCTCCGGCGCAACCGTCTCCGCCAATAACCGCGCCAGCTGCAAAAGGTGCTTTCTTTCCCCCAGCTCTTCAAAATGCATGCTCCGCCGGTCGCCCTCCGCCACGCCCATTTCCAGAAGAGCCCTGCTGTCCGGCTCCATCAGGTAAGCGGTCAGCACCTCCGGCGTCTGCCAAAGCTCCGGTTCCGATGCCGCCTGCTTTTTTGGCGCAGCCCCCATCTGAGACTCCCTGCGAATGCTTTCCGCCCCGTCCGCTTCGTCCCCGTCCGCCGGATCTGTCAGCAGACAGCCTGAGACAAGCAGGCAAAAAGCGGTCAGCACCAGGCTCAGCCGATACGCCGGACGCCGGTAATTCAGCACGTTGCGAATCCTTTTCCTGGCATACGGCTCGCCAAAGCCCGGGCAGACGGCCGCCGCATCGCTGTCCGCGAACGACAAAAGCGCCTGCGCATAAGCCCTTTTCCGATTCGCCGGCAGTCGGCCCAAAACCGTCTCGTCGCAGGACAGCTCCATATCTATGCACATCAGCCGCCAGGACAGCCAGGCGAAGGGATTGAACCAATGTACGCAAGCCACCGCAAAGCAAAGCGGTTTTATCAGCGTATCCCGACGGCGGATATGAACCGATTCATGCAAAAGAATAAAGTCCCGCTCCTCCCCGGAAAGCCCTTGCGGCAAATAAATCCGTGGGCAAAAGATCCCCGCCACAAACGGGGTTCGCAGACCGGGCACCTCACAGATTCCCGCTTCGTCCACGCGCACCGCGCCAAGGCCGGATCGAAAGCGAACGCTCCGGATCAGCTGCCACAAAAGCAGCGCCGCCGTCCCGCCAAGCCATACCGCTGCCAGAAGAAGCCCTATCGGCGCCGTTTCCTCGGCTCCGTTCGCCCCCGTTGGAGCTGCCGAAGCTCCCTCCCGGCCGGTGATCCCGTCATAATTCCCGGAGGGCTCCGCTCCCTCCGCGGCTACGGGAGAGACCGCCCCTAGGGACTGCCCGCTTCCCTCTTCCGCCCTCTTATCCTCCCGCTGCCAGACCTCCGCCCCCAAATAATCCGGACGTCCGGCCGGAAGCGTCTCCGACCCACGGCCTCCCGCCGTCCCGGCCGCGGCCTCCCACAGTAAATCCCACCGTGGCAGGACGCTTGCGGGGCTGTGAAACGCGACCGGACAGGCAAACCGCAAAAACACCAGCGCCCACAGGCCATAGGCAAATATCTTGGGCGCACGCTTCAAAATCAAACGCAGCAAGCATACGGCCAGGCATACGAAGCTCCCGGTCAGACTCATCTGCAGCACCGTCGCAAACCATGTAAGCAGGATTTTGCTCATAGCTCCTCCTCCTCATAGCTTGCGATCATTTCCTTGATCTCCTCCACCTGCCGGCGGCTCAGCCGGCGCCGGTCCATAAAGGCGGCCACAAAGCTCGGCAGCGATCCGCTGTAATGTTCCTGCAGAAACGCTTCTCCCTGCTGCCGGCGGTATTCTTCCCGGCTCACAAGCGAGGTCACGCAGGCGTTTTTATTTTGGAAGATTCCCTGGCCGCAAATGCGCTTGAGCATCGTGTAGGTCGTCGATTTTTTCCACTGAAGCCGCGCTTCACACAGTTTTACCAGCTCTCCCGAACCGATCGGCTCATGCTCCCATATCAACTCGGCCAGTTTCTTTTCAAATTCCGTCATTGGCGCCCTCCTCTTTTGCAAAAAGTCTACAAGTCATAAACCTCTTGCTTTTAGTTTATGGCTTGTAGACCTCATTGTCAAGACTGTCAGAAAATCGTAAGAAATTGCCGGCCAAGGTATGTAGGTTTACAGGGCCTCCATCGGATCATACGCGCTCCGCAGCCGGCGGCAGATGCCTGATTACAGCCGAAACTCCTCCCACACCTTCTTCCAGTAATCCAGGTAGCCGGCTTCCTCGACGCTCTCGGCCGCCTGAATCTCTACCCGGCCGATTTCCTTTCCGCCCAGTGAATAGACCAGGCTGCCTACGACGTCGCCCTCCGTCACCGGGGCCTCAATCGGTTCCTCGTAGATCCACTCCTTTGTGATCGCCGAAAAGTCCTCTCCACTGACGCTTAAATAGGAAAAAGGATCGCCGTAGCGCAGGGCAAAGCTCTCCTTCACCCCGTTTTCCAGCGGCAGAAGCGGCAGGGACTCCGGATTCTCGTCGGTATAAAGCCGGCAGGAGGCAAAGCCGTAATTGAGCAGCGTAGCCGCTTCCGAAAAACGGATTTTATAATCCTGCGCCGCCATAATCACGGCAATCAAGGTTACGCCGTCGCGGGTCGCCGTCGCCGACACACAGTACTTCGCCAGGCTGGTGGAGCCGGTTTTAAGGCCGTTGCAGCCCTCATACTGCTTTAACAGCTTATTGGTATTGGCTAAGCCAAACTCCGAGCTTCCCTGCGCCGTGTTGTGCGTGATATTTTCCATCCAGATACTGCTGTAATCGTGAATCTGCGGATAGCGGGTAATCAATTCGCGGCTCATAATCGCCACATCCCGCGCCGAGGTCACATGGGTCCTTGAATCGGTCAACCCGCAGCAGTCCTCAAATTTGGTCTGTGTCATTCCCAGCTCCTGGGCACGCTCGTTCATCTGGCGCACGAATTCCGTCTCGCTGCCGGCCAGATGCTCGGCCATGGCCACGGACGCGTCGTTGCCGGAGGCCACCACGATACATTTAATCATGGTTTCTACGGTCTGCTTCTCCCCCTCCTCCAGGTAGACCTGGGAGCCGCCCATCGATTTGGCATACGCGCTGACCGTCACCTCATCCTCCAAATGGATATTTCCCGATTCCAGCGCATCAAAAATCAGGATCAGCGTCATGATTTTGGTAATGCTGGCCGGGCTCAACGCCTGGTCCGCATTCTTTTCATATACGACTGTCCCTGTGGAGGCCTCCATCAATAGGGCCGACACGGCCGTCAAGCCAAAATCCGCCGTTTGCTCGGGCGGCGGCGGCGCTTCAACCGGCCTATTGCCGGCCGCCTCCGGCTCTGCCGCCGCGTCCGTTTCCGCCGCGGCGGTCGGAGCGCCGGCCGGCGTGCCTTCACCGGCTGTCGTCTCAACCGGCGTCCCCGCGTCCCGGGCCTGTTCGCTTCCGATCGTTTCCGCCGTCGTGCCGCTGGCCGAAAGGTCGGCCTCCGCCGCGCTTTCCGTCTCCGCCGGCAGTCCCTCCCCCATACCGTTGTCGGCCGCCCAGGCCTTCGCGCTCCCCAAGCCTCCGATCATCACGGCGGCCGCGCACAGCCCCGCCAACCATTTCTTTCCTGTCTGCGTTCTCTTGTTTTTTTTCACACAGCCCACCTCGTGGCATCTGCTTGTCATTATCATTGTAGTACGGCCCGGCGTATTTTATGACTGCTTTCAGCCCCCGGCGCGAAACTGCCAAACCGCTCCAAAACCGCTTGCCCTCCCGTCCAAAATACGCTACACTAGAAACAGTGCGGACACCCGGCGCAGGCAAGCTCGGGCGGTCCGCAAATATCCGAAAGCGAGGTTTTCAGTCTATGAAGGAAATGCAGAAAATTGCCAGCTTTACCATCGATCATTTAAAGCTTTTAACCGGTCTCTATGTCTCCCGCAAGGACCGCGTCGGCGACGAGGTCATCACCACCTTTGACCTGCGTATCACCCGGCCCAATGCCGAGCCTGTCATCGACAACCCGGCGGTCCATGCGCTTGAGCATCTGGGCGCTACGTTTTTACGCAACCACGACGAGTGGAAGGACCGCGTTATCTACTTTGGGCCGATGGGATGCCGCACCGGTTTTTACCTGCTTCTGGCCGGCGACCTGTCCTCGGACGATATCTTTGATCTGGTAAAAGAAATGTTCCTCTTCATCGCCGACTTTGACGCCCCGATTCCCGGCGCGAGCCCCAAGGACTGCGGCAATTACCTGGATATGAACCTGTCCATGGCGCGGTACTATGCCCGCAAGTACCTCTCGGAAGTTCTGAATGAAAAGAAGGCGGAGCGTTTAACCTATCCCGAATAAGCGCTCTGCTTTCGAAGCCCTTGTACAGGCAGAAGCCGGCTTGCGCCCATGATGTTTCACGGTCGGGCGCAAGCCGGCTTCTATATGTATCATATTACCTGCCAATTCTGTTCTCTTTATCCGGCCTGTTTTTCTCCTCTTTGGCATGTATACCGCTCTTTCAGCAGGCGTCTCTCCTGCTCCCCCACTCCCAGTTTTTCCGCTAAAAACCGGTCGATCCCGCCATATTCCCGCTCCAGGACCGTCAGCGCCGCCTGCAAAAAGCTTTCATCCACCGAATCCACAATGACCGCCTGCTCAGCCAGCTCCGCGTCGCCGGTATATGCTTCAATCACTCGACGCTGTTCTTCATGCATTTCCCGAAGCGCCTCATTCGTCGCCAGATAATCCGCCAGAATCGTTTCCCTTGAAGCGCCCAGCGCATGCAAAAGCAGGGCCGCCGTCACGCCCGTACGGTCCTTTCCCATTGTGCAGTGCCACAAAAACGCCCCCTCGCCATGGCCGCGCAAAAGCGCGAAAAAGGCTTTCAGCTGTCCGATGCAATAGGGATCCTGCACCATCATGGGATAATATTTCTGCAAGTTTTCCTTGCCCCGTCCGTTCAGGCTGCGCAAAAAAATCAGTTTTCTCTCCAGCGGATCCTGAGCTGCCGCCTCTTCACGGGTAATTCCCATCGCCTGCTCCGGAAAAATCGGATTCCAGCGATATACCGCGCCCGCCAGCTCCTGGTCCGGATGCTGCCCGCATTCCATACGCGTGCGCAGATCCACGATCTCCGTCACCCGGTAGCGGTCACGCAATTCTTTCCGATCCCTCTCGGTCATATCCGACAGCTTGCCCGTGCGCAGCAGGCAGCCTGTTTTTACCTGCCGGCCCTCCGCTAAGGGAAGGCCGCCCAAATCCCTTACATTTTGTATTCCTTCCAACACGATCTGCGGCATGGTGCTTCCTCCTCGTTTGTTTCGGTAAAATGTGAATACAGCACTCTCTCGGCATTCAAAGCGTTTTCACTCCCCTATATGAACATAAAAGTAAAAAACAAGGACGCTTTCTCTACGCCTGCTGCAAAATACTGGCTTTGATCTCTTCTGCTTAAAAACCGCTAGAATACTTCCCCT
>CANSWW010000023.1 GCA_947650845.1 uncultured Lachnospiraceae bacterium | reverse complement strand
TCTGTACTGTAAGCACTCCGCAAAAACAACGCAAAATACGCCAGATAGGCCAACCCACAAACTCTACCCTCAAATCCTTTTCCCCCTCAATTCTATACCATATTCCCCCAAAAATCAACAAAAGCGCTGTCTGAATATTCTATATCACCCACCAGCGCCTCTGTATTTATCTGAATTTTCCACTCAACTCAAGCAACTCCCAAAATATTCATCTGTTTCCTCGGATGATAATTCTTCAAAACATCCGCCTGCGTCTTTGCCGCCACATGAATATAAATCTGCGTTGTTTTTATAGAGCTATGCCCCAATATCTGCTGTATACAGCTTACATCCGCCCCCTCCTCAATCAAATATGTCGCCAGCGAATGACGAAACATATGTGGCGTAATCTGCTTTTCAATCCCCGCCTGCTTCGCATACTTCCGAATCATAAGCCGTACCGACTGTTCCGTAAAACGCTCCCCTCTCTGATTTACAAAAAAGTAACCGCTTTTTCTGATATTCTCCTTATTCGCCTGATAATACCTCTCCAAAAGCTTCCGCACACTCTCATCTACAATCTGAACATACCTCTCCTTCCCGCCTTTTCCCATGATTCGAATCCGCCCCGAATCCAAGCTCACGCAGTCCATACGGATATTCGAAATCTCATACACTCTGGCTCCGGTAGCAAACAACATTTCCACCACAGAAATATCCCTCAGCACAAACCTTTCCTGAGAAGCCTTTGCCCTTCCCAAACACGCATAAATCCCATTCAAAAACCGCTCGATATCCTCCCTGGGAATAATCCGCGGCAATATCGCCGTCTCCTTGAATTTTACTTTAATCCTTCGGAAGGGCGTCTCCGAAATCACGTCCATTTCCTCCAAATAATTGTAAAACGCCTTTATGCTGGCAAGCTTCCGCTTCACTGTCTTTTGCTTAAATCTCTTATGCAGCTCCGTGACATAGCGTTCCATCCGTTCCCGATCCGCCACCGCATTGCCGCAGGCCTCTATATATTGCCGCAAGTCAATACGATATGCCTTCAGCGTTTTCTCATCCAGCTCCTTGCGAAACCGGCAGTATTCCAGATAAGCTGTTACCTCAGTACTTAATGCCATGCTTTTCTCCTCCATGTTTTACTTGACAATAATAAAATATTGGTAGTACCAGTGTAACACGAATATAAGAAAACCGCATTTTTTTCCCTCCGGACAACACTCTATTCACGCCACTGTCATAATGACCGAATAGTCTCGAAAACCGCTCCCCCTCTGATTCACACAGAAATAAAACAGTGTTGTACGCAAAAACACCGGCGTGCCGCACACAAAAATGTAAAAATCTCTTGACATTTCTTTACTATGAGATATAATCAAAAAGTAAAGAACCCTTTACATCCCAAGCAAACCATACCACAACATCGGAGGTACCGATTCATGAAAAAAACCGACGAAATGAGCCGAAACATCCAGCTGCGTTCCGAAGAGTGGGGCTATCGCGCCGCCGCATTCGCCTTAACCGTCTGGACATTTTACAATTGTTACCAGACCCTCGCTCATGGAACTCCCTATAACCCTCTGCCTGCGCTTATTTTATGCATGTCAGCCAGTATTCAGGGGATGATCCAGCTAGCCTTAGAACGGAAAATGATCGCCGGAGAGGAAGAGTACCACGAGCCCAATAAGCTTTTGTGGGGCGTCATCGGCTCGATCGTAATTGCCGTGGCTCTCCTCTCCCTCGGCACGTATTTCATTATAACGGCGCCGCACCAATGAAAAATATCATAAAGCAACTTCGGAAAAAGGCCGGACTCCGCCAAGAGGATATCGCCAACGCATTAGGCGTGAGCCGACAGACCATTATCGCGATTGAAAACAATAAATATAATCCGACGCTTGAACTGGCAATGAAAATCGCTAAATTGCTTGGCCGGTCCGTCGAGGATATTTTCTTCCTGGAAGAAAGCGCCGCACCTTGACTCTTCCCTCTCCCCACGCTATGCTGATCCTAAGCAATCCCACACGCACCCCAACGGTTCACCGCCAGGCTCACGCAGCCGCACAGTACGGAGGTACAAAATATGAATTCCAAAAAATACGCCGTTTTGCTTTATCCTAAATTTTCCTTGCAGGAAATCACCTGCTTAACTTCCTATTTAGCACTTTGGTTTGGTGAAACAATCGAAATGCTCGCAAGTGAAATGAAACCCTATGAAAGTGAAGAAGGCTTCCGGGTTCTCCCCACCAAAACAGTAGACACCGCGCAGCCGTCCGACTACGCCTGTGTCATCCTTCCGGGGACGATCAACCTCTTTCCGGCTGTCTATGATGATAAGCTGATTGATTTTCTGCGAAAGGGAAAAGATACGGACACTCTCTTCGCGGCCATCTCCTCCTCCCCGATCCTGCTGTCAAAAGCAGGCCTTCTGGATGGAAAAGATTTCACCGCCGGATATTTTATGCAAGTAACTGATGTATTTCCCTTTATAGACAAGACCCATTTCGTACATAAGCCGGTCGTCGAAAGCGGCAACGTGATTACCGCGATCGGCATGTTCTTCCGGGAATACGCCGAGCGCGTCCTGCTTACCCTAGGCTACGATATAGGCTCCGACTTCATGAATACCGCGGGCCGTGAATACACGGAATCCGAGCTGACATTTTACTGGACCGACGAGCAGTACAAAGAATTTTTAGACGAATTAGAAGAGTTTTTAAACACGCGGTCTTAAGAGACGCACGTATCCATACTAAAATTCATACCCGTTCGAGCATTGTACTACAGGATGCCCGGACGGGTATAGGTTACCCTGCCAAAACACGCGCTTCGCCGACATGCGCTTTATCAAGGCTCCAGCTCACAGCGCATCTCATGCCACTGCTCGCCGCCCCACGAGGAATTCGCAAGCCCCGCATCGCAAAATCCCATTTTTTCATACATCCTCACCTTCGACTCCAGGCAGGTCAGCACCACGACACTCCTTTTATTTTCCCTCTCCCGGCGAAGATACAGAGCCATCAGTTCCCTCGCCAGCCCCTGGCCGCGGTACTCCGGCCGCACATTCAAGCCCAGCAGCATGATAGCCCGCCCGGTCGGATTGTGCAGGGAAATATCCGTAAAAAACGCGTCCTGAAACGTCGTCTCCTGTGTGGCAATCCCGTTTAAAAACCCGGCGATCATACCCGTACGCTTATCCACCGCCACCAAAAAGAGCGCCGGCGCCTTCGCCACGCGTTCCAGCATATGCTCCCGGGAGCACGCTTCGTTAGGCGGAAAGCAAAGGCGCTCAATCCTTGCCGCCTGCTCCCCCTCCTCCGGCCGGATTTCCCGAAACTCAAATTTCTCATACAATTCCCTATTCGCTTCTTCCCGCACCATGTTCTCCATCCAAACCTCCCATTCCGGCGGCCCATTCTCTCTCTACCCGCCGCATCGTCACAAAATAGCTGCTGATCAAAATCACGTCCGCGCCCAGCCAGGCCAAAATCTCCGCGTAGAAAATCCCCGACTCGCCCACAAATCTCGGCAGAAGAATCGCCGTTCCCGTGCGCATGACAAATTCCGCAATCCCGGAAACCATCGGCAGCACCGTATTTCCCATTCCCTGGATCGCGGAGCGCACCACATGCAAAAGATAGAGCACCGGCAGGCAGGCGCTCATCACCACCAGATAAAACCAGGCCACCTCCATCGTTTCCGCCACCTCCTGCGGCGTGCCGGAAATAAACCCGCCAAGGATCGTCCGGCCAAGCAAGAACATCGCCGCCGTGATCACCAGCGATGTCGCTATGGCAAGACCCACCGCCTGGCGCACCCCGTCGCGAATCCGTGTTAGCTTGCCGGCCCCCAGATTCTGCCCGACATACGTAATCATCGAGTAACCGTAGGAAGTAGCCGCAATCTCCAGCACCCCGTACAGCTTATTGGTCGCCGTAAAGCCGGCGATGAAGGTCACGCCAAACCCGTTGACGACCGACTGTACGATCATCCCACCCACGGCAATGATGCCGTTTTGAAATGCCATCGGCGAGCCCAGGAATAAAAGCTTCCCCGCCAGCGCGGGCGTGAGCCGCAGATGCTCCCTTTGCAGACGCAGAAACGCAATCCTTCTGAGATGCCACAGGCAGAACAAGCTCGAGATCATCTGCGCGATCAGCGTGGCGGCGGCCGCGCCGGCAATCCCCCATTCAAGCTCCAGCACAAACAAAAGGTCAAGGCCAATGTTGACGAGGGCCGCTACCACCATCGCCTGCAGCGGCGTTTTTCCGTCTCCCAGCGACCGCAGGATCGACGCCAGCAGATTATAGGCCATGACAATCGGCACTCCAAAAAACATAATCCGCAGGTACAAAAGCGCGTCCTCAAGGATCTCCGGCGGCGTCTGTAACAGCAGCATCACCGGCCGGGCCGCCGCCTGCCCTGCCACAGTCAAACATACGGCGCTCACCGCGGATAGCACCGCCGCGCCGCCGACCGCCCTGCGAAGCTGCTCCATCCGGCCCGCGCCAAAGCTCTGCGCCATCCTAATGGCAAAGCCCTGGGTCAGACCCTGGATAATCCCCAGCATCATCCAGTTCAGCCAATCGCAGGCCCCTAAAGCCGCCAGCGCGCCGACTCCCAGCGCCTTGCCCACGACCATCGTGTCCACGACCGTATACAGCTGTTGAAATATATTGCCCACCATCAGGGGCAGGGCAAAGGAAACAATCAGGACGGCCGGCTTATCCTCCGTCATGCTTCGAATCTGAGACATGATTTTCCTCCTCGCCGTTTTCTGTCCTCCGGATCGCCTTGCCGGCAATTCACGGCCGCCGCGGCCGCAGACGTCCCTGTCCGGGCAGGATTCTTCTTTCTTCCGGTGTTTCGTTCTCCTCGCAATCTGCGTTTTGGGACGCTATTCTCAGGCCCAGCCTTTTCATGCAATATATATAAGTAGGGATCAGGAAAAGATCGGCGGCAATCCAGGCCGCCGGGTTGGCCACACAGGCCGCCGTAAAACCGATCCGCGGGACAAAGAGCAAGCCCACGGCCGTCCGCGCCGCCATCTCAAACACACCGGCCAGGATCGCCACCTGGCTGTAGCCGACTCCCTGAATCACAAAGCGGTATACATTTACCGCTGCCAGAGGAATATAAAACAGGCTGTTGCAAAGGAGGAACATCCGAGCATTGGCGATAATCCGCGCGTTTTCTCCATCTACAAACAATAGCGCCAGCCGGTCCCCCGCCAGGAAAAACAGAGTGAATGCCAGCAGAGAATAGACGCTTCCCAGCGTCATACAGACCTTTACGCCCTCGCCGATGCGGCTCACCTTCCCCGCGCCAACATTCTGTCCGCCGTAGGTGGCAATCGTCGCGCCCAGCGCGTCAAACGGACAGCAGAAAATCAGGCTTAGCTTGGAGCCGGTCGTCACCGACGCCACGTACAGTGTTCCCAGCGAGTTGACGGCCGACTGCAGAATCACGCTGCCGATTGCCGTCACCGAATACTGCAAGCCCATGGGGATTCCCATCGCGCAGAGCTTCAGCGCATACCTCTTATCCGCGCGCCACTGAGTCCCTGCAGGCCGTAAGATCGGAAATTTCTTTTTTATATAGAACAGACAGCCGATTCCCGAAACCGCCTGCGCGATCACCGTAGCCGTGGCCGCCCCGGCCACTCCCATCGGAATGACGGTAATCAGTACCACATCCAGGAAAATATTGAGGATCGAGGCCAGCGCCAGAAAGAGCACCGGTGTTTTGCTGTCCCCGACCGCACGGATCATGCCGGAAAGCATGTTGTACAGATAGGTTACCGGGATTCCCCAAAAGATAATCACAATGTATCGATATGCATCCTCCAGGATATCCGCCGGCGTTTTCATCAGCCGCAAAATCGGCTTGCACAACAGCCCGGTGGCTACCGCCATGACCGCCGCAAACATAATGCACAGCCACAGGCAATTGCCGATGTACTTTTTCAGCGCGTTTTCGTCCCGAGCCCCGAACGCCTGGGACATCGGAATTGCAAAGCCGGTACATATCCCGTTACAGAAACCGAGGACCATAAAATTCAGCGAGCCGGTGGAGCCCACGGCCGCCAGCGCGTCCGGCCCCAGGATTTTGCCCACGATCATCGTATCCACCAGATTATAGAATTGTTGAAACAGCATCCCCAAAAGAACAGGGATGGCGAAGCCCAAAATCAGGCCCAGAGGTCTGCCCTTCGTCAAGTCCTTTGTCATAGTCCGCTCCTCTTAGCCGGCGTTTTCCTTTCCCTGCCGGCTTAAGGAGTTATCTTATCCTTTTTTGCCAAAATCCGCAAGCAGTAAATGTGCCAAAAATCCCATCGCAGGAAAGCGGATGCTATGGCATTTCGCACAGGGTACGGCTTTCGCCCCTGAAAGGAAGCGTTCATCCGCCCCGAACCGGGCAGTGCATAATCAAGAACCCCATCTCTCCGTCTGTTTTCTCGTCTCTGAACTCGCAGAAAATATAAAAATCACCGAAATCAAAGCCTCCGCCCTCCGGCTTCAGCAGCCGGAATTCTCCCGTCTCGAAATTCACAATGCCCACTCCGCAGGACTCCTCTTCCCTTGCCCCCATTTCATACAGGTGGTTCATGCAATCCCCGCACACATGCTGGGCGGCCTGCGCCGTATGCAGGGACGCGTCCTGGTTGAAGGTAATCGTGCCGTCCGCAAAGCCCCGATCCGTATTTTCAAAGATGAAGGCCGAAAAGCCGTCGTCTCCGCCGTGTTCCAGCCGGATCATCGTCCCGCCTGTCCGCTCATTGACCCTCTTGCCAAAATCATCGTAGCAATTGATGCCTACATAGGCGATCTCAAAGCTGTTCAGACTGATAAATCCCACATTTTCCTGCCCCCAGTAGGGCGCTGTCTTGGCGCCCTTCTCCCCGCACCAAAAGCACTCCTCGGGACGCACGCCGGATATCTCGGTTTCGTCCTCCGCCGCCTGCCCGGCCAGCCGGTCCGGCTGTCTCTGCCCCTCTGCCGCGCCCCGCTCGCTCCCGCCCGCCATACAGGCTTCCAAAAGCAGTGCAAACAGTATGATTCCTACGATCCTTTTCCCTTTTACCTTCATTCTTTTCCCCCGGTTTCTATCGTGTCTGCTTCGCTATTTTCCTTATTATATCTTTTTATTTCGGATACTTCAATACATTTATCCATTTTCGCTATACATTTTTCTTCCGTCTAACAGGTACAATAAAATAAAAAAGGTTTGCCTATGTTTGAAGAATTCTTTTATCAGCGGCTGGTGCAGCTCCGCCAGGCCAAGGGAGTCTCCGCACGTGAAATGAGTTTATCCATTGGCCAAAGCCCCGGCTATATCAATGCCATCGAAAACGAAACCTGCTTTCCTTCGATGCAGGCTTTTTTCTATATCTGTGAATATCTTGACATCACACCGGCCGAATTTTTTGACGCCGACAGCCGTTATCCGCAGGAATACAAGGAAATCCTCGAGGATCTGAACACACTGAACGAGCAGAAGCTGCAGCATGCCAAGGCCGTTATCAAGGCATTCCGCCACTCTCCCTGAGAAACGGGGGAGCGAGCCGGCGTTGCCGCATGTCGCACTCCGTACGAGGTTTGCCGCAGCCTGGCCCCCCTTTCTCCGTCCTTCATTCTCTGCCCTGCTCCCGAAGCCCTTCCCGGCAGCATTCCCACAGCTCGTCGTTCAGCGCCAGGGCCCGCACAACCGTCGCCACCTCCTGAGAAGGAATCCGCACCCGCACCATCGGATAATACCGTTCGAACGATTCAGGGGCCTTGCGGATGCACGCGAAAATATGCCGCCACTCCTCTTCCATCAAGAGAACGCTCTCATTATGACGGATGATAAAAAGCCCCCGCTCCCTCTCGTCCTTCTCCATCAGCTCCCGGAAACGGCTTTCCCCGGTTAAGCCCTGATAAAAACGATAATAGTCAAGCAGCTCCTCTTGCAGCGCCGGCCGTATGCGATCGCCGGCCTTGTAAAGCGTCAGCTCTCTGTATGTGTTGATATCGTATTCCTGCTCGGCTTGCAGACGCTCCATTCCCGCCTGCATTTTTTCCTTAAAACGATCGGAGGCCGCCCGTTTTGACATATCTCCCCGGGCAATCGCCTCCCGGCGCTTTTCTTCCCCGCTCAACCAGTCCGCTATCAACGCTTCCACATCGCAGGCCTTGCCGATCTGCTCCTGCAGCGTCTTTTGAATCTCTTCTAATGAGATGAATCGCTCCACCCGCCGATTGCGGGCGCCGGCAAACGCAAACCGCGCCAGCAGCGTATAGATGCCATAGGGCTGCTCTTCTTCCGTGTCAATCTCCAGCCAGTCCTCGCAGTCCTTCTCCTCAAGGAACAATTCCGTCCGCATAATCCCTTCCACAAACTCCCGATAATACGTCCGCCCCTCGTCATCCTGGAAACGCACATAGCGACACAGCTTGTCAAGTTCAAATCCCAGCGTCAAATACTCGTGCAGCGTCCGCTCATAGCCCATGGTATCCGGATATTGCCCCGCAAAACGGTCCCGCCAATACTCCCCCGTCTCTTCCGGCGAAAAATGCTCCCGCATAAACGCGCCGAACGCCGCGTCCTTCTTCCCCAAATACACGCCGAGATAAAACTGCAGCACCTCTTTTCCCTGAAGCGGCAGTCCGCGCGCCCGTTCATACAGCCGCTGTGCGTCACAGCTGCAGGGCACACGGATCGGCCTTTCCAGGTAGCGATTCGCCAGCTCCACGGCACGAACGCACTGCCCCCTTGTAATATCGCCGTATACGGCAGCCTTTCCGTCCAGCCGGTCCTCGATCATGCAGGCGATCGCCAGCAGATAAATGTGATAGTTCTCCCCCTGGGTCTTATTGCCCCAAAGCTCAAAGCAGCCCCGGCACCGCTCGTCCTCCCAGCTCACATCCGTATACACCGGCGCCAGGCTCATCCAGGCATCCCCGGCTGTCTCCCCCGAAGGCCGGTCTTGATTCTCCGTCTCCCGGCACTCCTGATCTTCCGCCTCCTCCCGGTCATCCTCAAACAAATCCTTGGGCAGGAAATAGTCCTCGGCGCCCTGCAGCGTCACCGAGTCGCCGATCGTGTGCCAGCCAATGCGGCCGAACCATTCCCGTTCCTTGGTCGGCACGGCACAGTACATCCCTTCGCCCAGAAACATCCGTTTCTGCTTCTCATACAGAGGAAATGCCTCCACCAGTTTCAGCGATTCGTCGTACACCCGCCGCCACTCTGCCCGGCGTACATCCTCAGAAACGTTCAAATGAATAAAAATGCCCATATAAAAATCCTCCTATTGTATTCTACAATAAGAGGATACCCTATTTTTTCTATTCTGTCATTGGACAGTTAGTCCAAAGCCCCGTCTGCGGCATACCCACAGCCAATAAATCGCCAAAACCCGTCTCAGGCCGTACAGCCTCTCGATCCGTGCCCGCTCCTGCTGCGTGGCCAGGAGATCCTCCATGTGGCAGCCAAACAGTCGGCTCAGGCTGTAGAGATGGCCGACCGACGGCAGGATCATCCCCCGCATCCAGCGGTAAACCGGCTGCGGGCAGGACAGATACAAATATTCCTGAATTTGGCTCACACAGTAGCCGCTGTTGCGGATGTAAATCCGCAGCAGCAGTCCCGACAACTCTTTGTCGATATTGGAACATATCTTGTTTGCTTCGGCCATCGTATCTCCCCCATTCCTGTCTTGGCGCTACGCTGTTTGGACGGCGTACATTTGTTTGCCCTCGGATTGATTGTAACACATCCGGCCGATCTTTTCCATGCCTGGCGGCAAAATATTTTATTCCTTATAAAATTCCTCCAGCGCCTGGCCGATATAGCGGCAGACGCCTTCCCCATACTGTACATCCATCGCCTCCGCGACCGCAGGATCGGTCCGGTAGAGCTTCGCCATATCACAGAGCATTTTTTTCGCGTCCGGCAAGCGGTACAGCTGTTTTGTCACAAAATCATACTCCCCGATCAGCTGCTTTACTTCCAATGCCGAGGCCTCGATTCCCGCGGCTTTCTTTTCGGCGAGACGCTTGTGAATGCTGTCCATCCGTTCCTGATACGCCTGCAGGATCTGCCTTCCCTCTCCCGCCGGGCCGTTCTTTGCCGCCTGCATCGCTCCGGTCTTGCTCCCATACCACTCCACGACTTTGGCAAAATTTTTCTGAGCCTTCTCGCTTTCGGCCTCTCTCAGAAAGTGGTCCCTGAAGCGTTCCATACTTCCGTATTGCTCCCGGAAAAATTCTTTCTGCCCCTCGTCCATCTTCTCCATCATCGAATCGGCCAGTTCCTCGATCTCCTTCTTGTCAAATACGGTAAAGTCCATGCGATTTTCTCCTTTCAAAATCTCCTCGATGCTGGCCATCAGACGCTCTAAACGTTCCTTTTTCAGACGCAGCATCTCCCACTGATTTTTGAGTGCCTCATTTCTGTCAAAATCCGGCTGTTCGATCATGGCCCGGATCCCCTTTAAAGGAATCTCAAATTCACGGAAGAAAAGAATTTGCTGCAGCGTCTCCAACGCCCTATCGTCATAGAGCCTGTATCCCGCCTCACTAAAGGCCGTCGGCCGCAAAAGGCCGATCTCATCATAATAGTGAAGCGTGCGTACGCTGATACCTGTCCGCTCAGAAACCTCTTTTACCGTCCGCAATGAATCCATGTCTGCTCCCTCCCGATTTTGATAACACCACTCTACCCTATGACGTTACGTGAGAGTCAAGAAAAATTTGATATTTTCTTTCCGGCACGGCCGCGTTTTCCCGCAAAAAGGCGCCCCTCAGTCTCCACCCTTGGCGGTCGCGCAGATATCCTTCAGACAGCAGCGCTCGCAATACGGCTTGGTGCGGGCCGTGCAGACCTCGCGCCCATGATAGACGAGACGATGACAAAAATCGCTGCCCTCCTCGGACGGAATGATTTTCCACAGCGCCATCTCGACTTTCTTCGGTTCCGTAAATCCGTCCACCAGGCCGATGCGGTTTACCAGGCGGATGCAGTGCGTGTCGGTCACGATCGCCGGCTTGCCGAATACGTCGCCCATAATTAGATTCGCGCTTTTGCGGCCCACGCCCGGCAGCTTCAAAAGCTCGTCAAAGTCCTCCGGCACCCGACTGTGATAGGTATCGCGCAGCATTCGCATACAGGCGCTGATATCCCTGGCTTTGCTATGGCCCAGGCCGCAGGGTTTTACGATCGCCTCGATATCCTCCGGCTCCGCTTCGGCCAGCGCGTCGATGTCCGGATATTTTTCGTACAGCTTCTCTACCACCACATTTACCCGGGCGTCCGTGCATTGAGCTGCCAGGCGCACCGATACCAGCAGCTTCCATGCCTGGTTGTAATCGAGGGTACAGCCGGCATCGGGGTATTCCGCCTTCAGGCGTTCAATGACCTGCAGGGCCAGTTCTTTTTTGGTCAGTTGCTTTTCTTTTGTCATGGTCGTTCTCCTTGTTCGTTTGAAATGGGCGTATGTATCTCCGCCTCCGCCTCGTTGCGGACATTATAGCACGCTGTCCGCGTAAAATACAAGCCAAACAGCGCCCCTCCCCAAATCCGGCGCGCACCTTGCAATCGTCTGTAAATTATTGTATGCTAAACAAAATGCTTCAAGGAAAGGAGTCTGTCTCATGCCCCACATTCTGATCATAGAGGACGATACCGATATTAACAACTCTACCGCTGCGTACCTGCAAAAACAGGGGTGTGTCTGTACCCAGGCTTTTTCCGGGACCGAAGGCCGGCGTCTTTGGCTTGAGGGCGGCGCGGATCTTCTTTTAGTAGACCGAATGCTTCCGGGACTTTCCGGCGATGAATTGATCGCGCAGATCCGCCAGGCCAGCCGGATCCCCGTGATTGTGCTGTCCGCCAAAGACGGGCTGTCCGATAAAGTCGAGCTGCTTAGCCTAGGCGCCGACGATTACTTGACCAAGCCGTTTCAGCTGGAGGAGCTGTGGGCGCGGGTTCAGGTTCAGCTGCGCCATGCCGACGCTGCGCCGGCAGGAGAGCTTCTTCGCTTTCGCGACTGGGAATTGAATATGGATGAGATGACGCTTACCGCCGCCGGCCGACCGGTCGGTTTGACGGCCCATGAATTCAAAATAATAGAACTGCTGACCCGCCGCCCCAAACGGGTCTTTACCAAGCAGCAGATCTACGAAGCGGTCTGGCAGGAAGCATATGCCGTCGAGGATAAGACAATCACGGTCCATATCAGCAATATTCGCGCCAAGCTGCGCGCAAGCGGTACCGACAGCTACATACAGACGGTATGGGGAATTGGCTTTAAGCTAAGCGAGGGCTGAACTTTGCACTTTCTTTACCTTTGCTTTGCGATGTTTGGACAATTGCCTGTTACACTGGGATGGTAAACAAAACAAAGGAGGCTTTTTTATGGCAGTCATACAGACAAGAGGCCTGTCCAAACGGTATAAAGATACGTGGGCGGTGGACCATCTGAACCTGCAGGTGGAGCAGGGGGATATCTATGGTTTTATCGGCCAAAACGGCGCAGGCAAATCTACGACCTTGAAGCTCTTGTGCGGCCTGGCCCATCCGACGGAGGGAGACGCTCTGATTTTTGACCGTCCTCTTGGGGATTCCATCGCCCGCCGCCGGGTAGGGGCCCTGATCGAGCAGCCGGGGCTTTATCCTGATTTAAGCGGACGGGAAAACCTGCTTCTCTACGCGACGCTTCTGGGTTTGGACAATCCCGCGCGGCAGGTCGAGGAAACTCTTAAGATCGTCGGCCTGTCCGCCAAGGAAAAAAAGACGGTCAAGCGCTATTCTATGGGCATGAAGCAACGCCTCGGCGTAGGGCTGGCTCTTTTAGGCGGGCCGGACCTGCTTTTATTGGACGAACCGATCAACGGATTGGATCCGGAGGGCATCCGACAGATGCGCGAGCTTCTGCTGCGCTTAAACCGCGAGCGCGGCTTAACGATTCTCATCAGCTCCCACATTTTGGGCGAGCTAAGCAAGATCGCGTCCCGCTACGGCATCCTCGGGCAGGGAAAGATGATCGAGCAGCTTACCGCCGAAGAACTGCAGCAAAAATGCACCGACTATCTGCATCTGAAAACCGATCAGCCGCAGAAGGCCGCGGCCCTGCTCGAGCAAGCATGCGGGCTGCGCCGCTGGGAGATGCGCCCGGAAGGAGAGCTGCGCATCTATGAGCCGGTAGATACTTTGACCGTGGGGCAAATCCTTGCCCAGGCCGGCATCGCGGTGGTGGAACTGAGCCTGCACCGACAGGACCTGGAAGGGTATTTTCTAGAACGGATGGGAGGGATGAAAGATGTTTAACCTCATACGAATGGACTGCCGGCGGCTCTTTAAAAGCCGGAATTTTTATATCGTACTCGCAGTCACCGCTATACTGATTCTGATGGTAATCCTTTTGGTGTCCGTTGTCTCCGATCCGCAGACGCTGGACGCGATGCAGTCAAACGGTGCGGAAATCGACGACATTGATCGCCGGATGAGCGAACAGATCCACCATATGTCTCAGCTCGAATTTGCGGAGGAATGCTTAAACAGCGGTTTTCTGCTAATGATGGCCGGCATCGGTATGACGCTTTTTGTCAGCCAGGATTTTGCCAGCGGCTATGTCAAAAATATCTGCTTTGTCCGCTCCCGTCACGGATATGTCCTCTCCAAGGCGCTGCTGGCGGGCGTCTACAGCGTACTGCTTACCGCAATCGGCGTTCTGCTCTCGCTTTTGTGTCCCGTCCTGTTTGGGCTGCACCCGGCAGCGGATTCGGTCCGGCACATTTTACAGTACGCGTTTTGGCTGTGGCTGCCGCACTGGTCTTTTAGCCTGATGACGCTGGCGCTGGTCCTTTTGACACGCAGTTCCACTCTGGGGATTATCCTATCGATCCTCTCAGGCGGCGGCGTTACCGCCACACTGCTGCAGATGGTATGCAGGCAGCTTCACTGGCCGCCTATTGAAACATACTTGCTCAGCACCGTTGCCGGCAGGCAGTGCATCCCGTTCTTAGGCATGCCGCAGATCCGCATGATTCTGCTCTGCACGGCCGGATGGAGCCTCGTTTATCTGGCCGCAAGCCTGTTTACGCTCGAAAAGCAGGATATATAAGGAGGAACTTTTATGCTGCCGATCCTGATTCTTACGGTTCTCGGAATCGCCGTACTGCGCCTGTTTTCGTACCGTCGCCAGCTGACCGAGATGGCCCGTGTGCTTGAGGAAACGCCTGCGGAAAGCAATCTGCGTCTGACGGTTCAAATGTCCGGCGCTCCGGCCATGCGCCTGTGCCAGGCTGTCAATGCCCGTCTGGAATCCAATCGGCGGCTTCGTCTGGAAACGCTGCGGGCCGAACGCGAGCTGAAGTACACAATGGCCTGTATTTCGCACGATATCCGCACTCCGCTGGCCGGCGCCATGGGATATCTGCAGCTGATCGAAGCCGAGCCGGAGCGCCGGACGGAATATCTGGCAATTGTAACACGGCGATTGGAGGAATTGAACGACCTGCTGGAAGAATTGTTTCTCTATACCCGCCTTCTCAATAATGCCCCTGCGCTAAAATGCCATGAAATGGCGGCTCTCCCACCCCTATGGGAAGCGCTGGCGGAATTCTACCCACAGTTGGAGGCCGCCAAAATGGAGCCGCAGCTTCTGTTTGAAAACGAGGAGCTACGGGTCCGGGCTAACCCCGAGGCCCTGGGGCGGGTATACCGAAATCTGATTACGAACGCGATCCGCCATGGCGGCGGCCGGCTTACCATATCTGCCGCGGGCAAAGAAATCTGCTTTTCCAATCCGCTGGGAACCGGCCCGAGGCCCGACCCGGAGCACCTGTTCGACCGCTTTTATCAAAGCAGCCCCGCTCGTGGAAAGGGCGGGGCCGGGCTGGGTTTGTCGATTGTCCGGGAACTGATGGAACAGATGGACGGGCAGGTATCCGCCCAAATCACGGAAAACGAACTGCGGATACGGCTGTTTTTTCGCTCTTAAGCATCTCTTTCGCTCCCTAATTCTAAGGGACGGCCGGTTCCTTTCCTACAAACACCGATCCAGCTCCCGCTCGCAGACCGCGTTCTTTTTCACCGTTGGATTGCGGAATATCTTGCCCCGCATCACCACCATATAAGGGGTTCTCAGCGCCGCCAGATCCGCCAGCGGATTTTGATCCGTAATCAGGAAATCGGCGCTCTTTCCCGGCTCGATGCTGCCGGTTTCTTCGCCGATGCCCGCGATCTCTGCGTTCCTCTTCGTCGCCGTATACAGGGCAAAGGCCCGGCTCACTCCCACGTATGAGTGGAAATACTGCAGCTCCCGCCACATATCGTAATGGGTCACAAACGGACAGGCCGTATCCGTCCCCAGGCCGACCAAAATCCCGGCCTCCAGGCATTTCCTGGCGCAGGCAACGATTCCGTCCAGCACGATTCGTCCGTTATACTCGGTCAGCTCCGTACCGCCGGTCAGCGCGCGGTCAAACTTAGCCAGCGGGATCGCCGGGGAGATCGTGCAGATATCGCTGGCTCCCCGTTCCCTAAACAGCCGCAGAATCTCTTCGTCGGGCGCCGCCCCGTGCTCGATCGTATCGACGCCGTTTTCGAGCGCTACCCGCACGCCCTCCGGGCTCTCGACGTGCGCGGCCACGCGAAAACCGGCACGGTGCGCCTCCTCACAGCAGGCTTTTACATATGAAGCGGGCATCTTCAGCTCGCCCGGCTCTCCCTTTACCGTAGCGTCCAACACCCCGCCGGTGATCATCAGTTTAATCCAGTCCGGCTTCTCTCCCTCGATCCGTCGAAGCATAGCCCGGCATTCCTCCTCGCTGCCGGCCGCATAGGCCACCGAACCGGCCATATGCCCGCCGGGAACAGAAACCGCCATGTTGCTCACCAGCATCCGCGGGCCGTCAAGCCGGCCTTCCCGGATCTTATCGCGGATGCGTGTGTCAAAATCCCCCAGGCCTCCCACGGTACGGATCGTCGTCACGCCGGACAGAAGCTCCGTGCGCGCAAAGCCCTCGCACATTTTAAGCCCCACCTTGCGGGTCAGGGCATTGCTCATCACAAGCCGGGCCGCCTTTGTGCTGTCCTGTTGCTTTTTCTTCGGAAAGCCGCTGCCCGGCAGATGGACATGAAGGTTAATCAGGCCCGGCATCAGATAGCGGCCGCCTAAATCGATCGTTTCCCCGCCGGCCGGCGCAGGCGCGGCCGGCTCCACGGATACAATGCGCCCGTTTTCCGTTACAACCGTTATATCCTCCCGCGGCGTCATCGTCTGTGAGCCGTCTAACAATGTGGCATGAAGATATGTGACCTGCATAAAATCCCCTCCTTGCAAACCTTTTCTCCATTATACCCGTTTGCCAAACCGGCGTCAACGGCGGCTTGCCTTGACCGGATATAATCCGGCCAGGATGCTAATTTTTATGGTGGATCAGCCCCGCCGCCTTGGAAAACTCCATCACGGCAAGCGGCGCCAGCGAAAGCCCCAGCCCGGCCAGGTACAGGCCCGGCGTCAGCCCCATCAGCTCAAACACCGCGGACAGCGGCGTAAACAGCACCAGGCACACAAGGGCCGCCGACAGCGCCGCCGCGCCGTTTAGCTTCCGGTTTGTAAAGAAGCCGGTCTGAAACAGGGAGCGGTGCGAACGCATATTAAAGGCCTGCACCACCTGGGACAGCGCCAGCACCATAAAGGCCAGCGTCCGGCCGCCCTCCGGCGCGCCGGTCCGCTGCCAGCCGAGCCAGAAGGCCGCCAGGGACAAAAGGCCGAACATACAGCCCTGCAGCACGATGCGTACCCCCATTCCATGGGCAAAAATCCCTTCGTTTTTGGGCTTTGGCATCCGCTCCATGATGTCCGGCTCCACGGCCTCCATCCCCAGTGCGATCGCCGGCAGGCTGTCGGTCACCAGGTTGATCCACAAAAGCTGCATTGATTTAAGCGGCGTCATCCGCCACAAAATCATCGCGCCAAACACGGTCAGCACCTCGCCGATGTTCGTCCCCAGCAAAAAGCCCACCACTTTTTTGATATTGTCGTAGATCCCCCGTCCCTCGCGCACCGCATCGACGATCGTCGCAAAATTGTCGTCGGTCAGCGTCATGTCGGCCGCGCCCTTTGCTACGTCCGTGCCGGTGATCCCCATGGCACAGCCGATGTCCGCTGCCTTCAGGGCAGGGGCGTCGTTGACGCCGTCGCCGGTCATCGATACCGTCTCCCCCTGGCCTTGCCACGCCTTGACGATACGGATCTTATCCTCCGGCGATACCCGCGCATAGACCGAAATCTCACGCACCTGCGATGCCAGCTGCCCGTCGCTCATGGCCGAGAGCTGCTGCCCTGTGACTGCCCGGCCGCCCTCCAAAAGGATGCCCAGGTCACGGGCAATCGCCGATGCCGTCACCACATGGTCGCCGGTAATCATGACCGGCCGGATTCCCGCCTTCCGGCAAACAGCCCCCGCCTCCCGCGCCTCCGGGCGCGGCGGGTCAATCATTCCTACTAACCCCGCAAAGGCCAGCTCCCGTTCGATTGCTTCCACGGAGGCCTCTTCCGGCCGCGCCGGCAGCGTTCGCACCGCAATCGCCAGCACGCGCAGGGCCTCGCCGCTCATGGCGTCGTTGATCTGCGAAGCTTTTTCCAGGTCCCCGGATACACAGAGCGGGCGAAGGCTGTCAAAAGCCCCCTTTACGATCGCGACCCATGTCCCGTCGATCTCACAGACCGTCGTCATGCGTTTGCGGCCGGAGTCAAACGGCAGGTCAAAAAGGCGGGGATACGTCGCGTTCAGCTTTTCCTTCGGCATCCCCAGGCGGTGTGCCGCCAGCACGATAGCCGTCTCCGTCGGGTCACCCACATGCTGCTCGCTGCCGTCCTCGCCAAATACGACCGTACCGTCGCAGCACAGGGCGCCATATCGCAGGAGGCGCCGTATGGCCGCAGCTTCCCCATCAGAGGGAAGCCCCGCCCCCTGGCCGCCCGGCAAAAGCCGGGCGAGATCGAGCGCTTCCCCTGCCCCGTCCGCATACGCTTTCACCAAAGTCATGCGGTTCTGTGTGAGCGTCCCGGTCTTATCCGAGCAGATGACCGACGCGCTGCCGAGCGTCTCCACGGCAGGCAGGCGGCGGATAATCGCGTTTTTCTTCACCATGCGCTGCACGCCGATCGAAAGTACGATCGTCACGATCGCCGGCAGCCCCTCGGGGATCGCCGAGACGGCCAGCGATACCGAGGTCATAAACATTTCCATCACCGGCAGCCGGTCGGCAAGCCCTACCACAAAAATCACGGCGCAGGCTAACAGCGCCATGATCCCCAGGTATTTGCCCAGCCCGGCCAGCTTCTTCTGCAGCGGCGTCTGTCCCTCTTCCTCGCCCTCTAAGAGGCCGGCGATCTTGCCCATCTCCGTATCCATGCCGGTGGCCGTCACCACCGCCCGGCCGCGCCCGTAGGTCACGCTGCAGCCGGAATAAACCATATTTACGCGGTCGCCAAGAGCGGCCTCCCCTGCCACCTGCGCCCCTGCTTCCTTCTCGGCTGGCACCGATTCGCCGGTCAACGCCGATTCCTCCACCTTCAGCGCCGACGTCTCCAGGAGGCGTCCGTCGGCCGGTACGAAATCCCCGGCTTCCAGAAGGATCACATCGCCCGGCACCAGCGCCGCCGCTTCGATCACCTGCTCCCGGCCGTCCCGCAGTGCGCGCGCGTGGGGCGCGGACAGCCCTTTCAGCGCGTCCAGCGCTTTCTCTGCCCGGCTCTCCTGCATCACGCCCATGGCCGCGTTTACCACTACGATCAGCACGATCAAAAACGGTTCAAAAAATTCGGACGGCTCGTCGCCCATGGCCGCCAGCACAAAGGACACGCCGGCCGCCGCCAGCAGGATCAGGATCATTACGTCCTTAAACTGATCGAGGAACCTCTGCCCGTTCGTCTTTTTTTTCTTTTCCCTGAGCCGGTTTTCCCCGTACCGCGAAAGGCGCTTTTCGGCCTCGGCCTGCGAAAGGCCTGCTTCGGCGCTGCTTGCCAATTCTTTTAAAAGCTCTTCCCGTGAACTACTGTACGCATTCATTCCGTGACCTCCTCATTCCCTGCATAGTATCGACTGAAATTCCCGGCCGCATGCGAATAAGAATCTACTCTTTCCCATGTTATAAAAAAGCAAGGCTTTTATTGCAGATACGGCCTTCTACAATAAAAGTCTTGCTTCTTAGTATATGATACGGATCATCTTCTCAGATAATC
>CANSWW010000022.1 GCA_947650845.1 uncultured Lachnospiraceae bacterium | reverse complement strand
ACATACAGAGGAAAGGAGACAAGCAATGCTTTATACGGTAGGGGAAATGGCAAAGACCTTGGGGATACCTGCTTCCACGCTTCGTTACTACGATCAGGAAGGGCTCCTTCCCTTTGTGGAGCGTTCCCGCGGCGGAATCCGTATGTTTACGGATAAGGACTATGAGTGGCTGAGGGTCATCGGCTGCCTGAAGAAATCGGGCTTGTCGATCAAGGAAATAAAGGCGTTCGTCGACATGGCGGGACAAGGAGACGCGTCTTTGGGAGAACGCCTGGCGCTGTTTAGGGCTCGCAAAAAAGCGGCCGAAAAGCAGCTGGCCAAGATGCAGGAAACACTTGATTTTCTGGAGTTTAAGTGCTGGTATTATGAGGAAGCGGTAAAGGACGGGACGGAAAGGCGGGTGCGTGAGCTGTCGGTAGATGAAATGCCGGAGCAATACAGAGCTACGAAACAAAAAATGAACGGCCTTGCGGACGGGAGGCCGTAAATAGAACCGGAAAGAGCTATAAAGAGAGGGGCTGTGAGAGCCGGGGTTTTTCAACGCCGGCTTTTTCACAGCCCCTTTCCCTTATCATAATCCGTATCCTCCGCCGCGGCGCGAAAGCGTCCGGCCCGGGAAACCAGGCCTTACATCTGCGCCAGCTGCTTCCCGACCAGGCGTCCGAAGGTCACGGTACGGCCGCAGGCCATGCCGGTGGACAGGTTCGGGTAAGTATTCGCAAAATAGCAGCCGCTGTCGTTGCCGACCACATACAGGCCGGGAATCGGGTTCCCCTCCGTGTCGATGGCGTTCATCGTCGTGTCGATCTGGATGCCGTCCATCGTGCAGAGCACATAGCCGGTATTCTTCGCGCCATAGAAGGGAGCCGTATCAACCGGCGTCAAGCGGAAAGGCTCTTTGCCGAAGTCGGTATCCTCGCCGGCCTTGGCCAGCTCATTGTAGCGCTCTACGGTTGCCTTCAGCTCCTCGACAGGCAGGCCCAGCTTCTCGGCCAACTCCTCGATCGTATCGGCCTGGCAGACAAAGCCGCTCTCGATCAGACCCGGCAGCATGCCGCCCTCAATCGCCTGGAAGGGGATATTGGGGTCCGCCCCGTTTTCAAACGGATACAGGCGGGAGCAGCCGTGCATCTTAAACTGCTGGGCGTACGTCGTCCAATTGCTGTCAAACAGCGTATAATGGCAGTGCCCCTTCTGGTACTCGTCGGCATGGAGGATCCCCTCGTAGGTGCCGGACTCGTTAAAGAAGCGCTTGCCGTCGGCATTGACCTTCAGCCAGGGCTGGGAACCCATCCAGAAGAAGCCGTTGTCGCCGGCCTTAGCCGTCTCCACGCCGGTTTCCTGATCGGGGCGCAGCGCGCAGCGGTCAAACATCATCATAGAGTGGGTTTCGTCCATCTTAGCGCCCGCCCACAGGCAAGCCTTGATGCCGTCGCCGAACGCGCCGGGCTCGGAGCCGTTGCGGCCGATGATGCGCAGGTTCCAGGGCTGCAAGGCCTCCATCATCTCGTAATTGAGGGAATAGCCGCCGGTGCAGACGACCGTGCCCTTGCCCGCGGCGTAGCGAACGTATTTACCGTCCTCGTTTTCGGCGATGCAGCCGGTGACGCGGCCGTTTTCACGGGTTAGCTTAATCATCTTGGTATTGTAATGGAATTCCGCGCCCAGGCCGACGGCGTAATCATACAGCACGGTATTGCCGTCTAAAGGCTCGCCGTTTCCATTGTCGCTGCCGCTCCAGCGGGGCGAATGGCCGGTGGCAAAATGCTCATAGCGGGCATCGTCCACCGAATCGCCGGACTCATGCCACAGCTCCACGCCGCGCTCGGCCAGGCGGTCGCCGTACCAGTCGATGGCCGCGCCGGACTCGTCGCAGAACAGGCGGACCAGATCCTGGTTGATATGCCCGGCCGCGTACTGGGTCGCCATCGTGATGTAATCGAATTTATTGATCTTGGTGCCCCATTCCTGCTGATAGCGGGAATTGATCGCGCCCAGGTCGTCGCGGATGCCCACGCCGGTCTTGAAGCGGTCGATGCCGATGACCTTGGCGCCCTCCTCCGCCGCCGCGGCGATCGTGAACATGCCGCCGGTGCCGCAGCCGATGACGAGGATCTCGGTTTCAAACGTTTCGGCAATCTCGCTGTCGGCGATTTCCGGCTCCGCGCCCAGCCAGTCGTTAGCGTCGCCCTTGGCTTCGCTGTCGCTGGCGTTGTCCGCTTCGGTAATCACTTCTACGGGAATCTCGCCCTTGGCCTGAGCGATGCACTTCGCGGCGGCCTTGGCTACGGCCGGGCTGGTGATGTCGCTGGCCCCGGCGACCGCGTCAAACTCCGCGCTCTGCGCCGCCAGGATCGCCTCCTGGAACGAAGCCGCCAGCTGCTCCTTATCGGTGACTCCCGGCGGATCCTCGCGGGATACGTCGACCACCGCGTCGGTGATCGTATTTTCGTCAAACGTCATGGAGACGGTCACAGGACCGTTCTTGCCGTCGGCCTGGGCCTGGTAGGTGCCGGGGGTATACAGGCCGGCCGCGGCTGTCGTGGCCGGCGCCTGTGTGGCGGGCGCGGCCGTGGTATCCGCGACGGCAGCCGCCGACGTCGTAGCCTCTGCAGCGCTTGCGCAGGCGCCAAGGATACCGGCCGCGGCTACGGAAGCCGTCCCGGCCAGAGCGCCCTTCAAAAAGTCTCTGCGGGAAATCGTTTTCATGTGTTTACTCCTCCTCATAAATATGTATGTGTATGACGGCAGGGAAAAACCGCCGTCCTAAGAAGCTTTTTGCCAGTATAAAGCCGGGGGCAACTCCCAGGTCAATACGATTGCGTACGGTTTTACTGGAAAATCGACCGAAAAAATGATATAATTTTACCGAACAAAAGGCGAAAACAGGAGGGCGGAAACCGTATGAAGGAATACCGGATCGGCGATTATGCGCACTACATGGGAGTTACTCCCGACTTTTTAAAGCACTATGAGCAGTTCGGCCTCGTCACCTCCAAGACGCGGGAGAACGGTTACCGATATTACCCCTTTTACCAGTCCAGCAAGCTTCTGGAATGCATGAAGCTGCGCAGCTACGGGGTTCCCCTGCGGGATATGGAAACGATCTTAAATGAGGATGATGCCGAAACCATGCAGGAAAAGCTGGAAAAGCAGGCCGAGGCAATCCGCCGTCAAATCCTGTTCGGGCAGGCCATGCTCAAGGAGCATGCCTGGTTTGCGCAGTGGCTGGAGAGGATCCGGGACAAAGAAGGGGACTGGCACGTGAAAGAAGGAGCGGAGATGTACTTCCTGCCGCATTCCAACGGACGGGATTTTTTGGCGGACAGCCGGATTTACGAGGTGCTGAAGGATTGGGTTTCGTGGATGCCGATGGTAAAGTCCTGCCGGGAAATCCGTTCCCTGGACAATCGTGAATACTCCTG
Organism: uncultured Lachnospiraceae bacterium; assembly: GCA_947650845.1. Classification (GTDB taxonomy): domain Bacteria; phylum Bacillota; class Clostridia; order Lachnospirales; family Lachnospiraceae; genus RGIG7193. The sequence goes on along the minus strand of CANSWW010000022.1, from coordinate 16,520 downwards.
GGGGCTGATCGTGCCGGCGGAATTTGCCAGAAAGCACGGGGTTCCCATCAACAGCGTGGTGCGGCGCCTGCCCCGCCGCAAGATGTTTTTCTATGACTTCCGGGGAACGCTGCGCAGGGGGCCGCAAGATGAGGAAATCATGCCGCCGGAGCGCCGCATGCGGGAAACGCTCGCCCGGCTGGGATTAAAAGCGACCGATCACGTGTATCAGGTCATTTTGACGTACAGCCACATTGATCAGGAGGAATTCCAGCAATACGGGTTTTTTGCGGTTCCGGTCGAATAGGGGCGCGGATATCAGGGGCGCTTTGAAAACAGGAGCAAAAGGAGGAGCACAAAATGCAGTATGACTGCCTGATTATTGACGATGAAACGCTTCTGGCCGACAGCACGGCGGAATACTTTAACCTGTTCGGCGTAAAGACGGCTGTGACATACGGAGCCGGCGAATGCCGGGAATTTTTGAGTGAACATACGGCCCGGCTGCTTTTGTTAGATATAAATCTGGGAGACGGCAGCGGCTTTGCGCTCTGCAGAGAGCTCAGGGAAAAGACAGAAGTCCCGATCCTGTTTATCTCGGCGCGCACAAGCGATGATGATAAGATTGCCGCTCTGAGCATCGGGGGAGACGATTACATTGCCAAGCCGTATTCGCTAGGGGTTCTGCTGGCGAAGGTTAAGGTGGTGCTGAAACGGTTCGGGCAGAGCGAGCCGCAGGAATACGCGGACGGACGCTTGCGGATCCGCTTCGATTTACGCGAGGTGTCGGTGGAGGGGCGGCCGGTCAAGCTGACCGCGATGGAATTTCGGCTGTTATCGTATTTGGCGCAGCATGAAAACAGAGTGATTTCCAAGGGGGAGCTGTTTGAAAAAGTCTGGGAGGATAAATTCACGGGCGACGGGACGTTGAATGTACATATCCGCAAAATCCGGGAAGCGATCGAGCGCGACCCGGGCCGGCCGGAATATATCCTTACCGTTTGGGGCGACGGCTACCGCTTTCAGGGGAAAAAGCAATGAGGGGCCGGCGGCTTTGGATTGGCTTTTGGTGCCTGGCGGTCGCAGAGGCCCTGGGGATTTTTCTTTTCGCGATCCGAAATTCTGACAGCCGGCAGGATGCGGTGCAGGTCAATGAAGCGCTGCAGTCGGTGCGGGAGGACTGGCCGGCGATGGAGGAACACAAAAACCGCACCGACCTGGATTACGTGGTGCTGGATCAGGAAGGGACGGTCGTTTTCAGAACCGAAGAGGGACTGAGCGAAAGCCTCCACGCGGCGGTGCTTCATCGGGATACGATCCTCGATATTCAGGCGGACGGCCGGACTGTCGGTAAAATCCTGATCTATAACGGACGAGAGGCGGCCTTTCAGGAATGGAAGCGGGCCTGCGTCCTCTTTTTGTGTGCTGCCATGGGGGTGCAATGCGCTTTTTTAGGCGGATATCTATGCTGCTTAAATCGTACCGTCCTTAAGCCGTTTCAGACGCTGGAACGGTTTGCACAGCGCGTAGCCGGCGGCAATTTGGACATTCCGCTGCCAATGGACCGGCGGAATGTGTTTGGCGCGTTTACGGAGAGCTTTGACATCATGCGCGCGGAGCTGAAGAAGGCGCGCCAGGCGGAGGCGCAGGCCAACGAGAGCAAAAAGGAGCTGGTAGCGAAGCTTTCCCACGATATCAAAACGCCGGTTGCCAGCATCAAGGCGGCCGCGGAGGTGGGGGAAGCCCTGGCGGAAAGTCCTCGTCTCCGGGAAAACTACGCGCAGATCATCCGCAAGGCCGACCAGATCAACACACTGGTTACCAACCTTTTTACGGCGACGCTTAAGGAGTTAAAGCAGCTTGCGGTAGCGCCGCTCGATCGGGAGAGCGGGGAGCTGAAAGGACTGCTGGATAATGCGGATTACCTTCATCGCGCGGTAATCCCGGATATTCCCGACTGTATGGTATATATGGATCCGCTCCGCCTGCAGCAGGTGTTTGACAATATTTTTGCAAACTCATATAAGTATGCGGGGACGGAAATAGAGGTGACGGTAAGCCGGACAGGGCGCAGCCTGACCGTGACGGCAGAGGATTACGGGGGCGGCGTCAAGGAGGAGGAGGTTTTCCTGCTGAAGGAAAAGTTTAAGCGCGGGAGCAATGCAGAGGGAGTGGAGGGCGCCGGGCTGGGGCTGTACATTGCGGATTATTTTATGAGAGAGATGGGCGGAGGCCTGACAGTGGAAAACGGGGAGAAGGGCCTGCGCGTGAGCGTCACGGTTTTGCTGAGCGGGGAGATTTAAGGGTTCTTTAAGGTTTACCTAAAGACATTTAAGATCTCGGACGATAAAATGGAACGTGCAAAAGAATACAGGGAGGCGTATATATGAAAAAGGTATTGCTTCGGACAACGAATCTAAGCAAATCCTTTTCAAACGGCGGCGTACTGCAGCACGTTCTGAAAAACATTGACTTGGAGCTGTACGAGGGAGATTTTACAGTCATTATGGGGGCCAGCGGGGCGGGGAAATCGACGCTTTTGTATGCCCTTTCGGGGATGGATACACCGACGCTTGGCACGATTGCCTTCGGAGACCAGGTGATCTCCGATCTGAATTCGGATGAATTGGCGGTGTTTCGGCGCAGGCACTGCGGGTTTGTCTTTCAGCAGATTTACCTGATCGAGGGAATGTCGCTTATGGACAATGTGCTGTCGGCGGGGCTGCTGGTGCAAAAGGACCGCAAAGCCCTTTTGCGGCGGGCGGCGGAGCTGTTTGCGGCGGTGGGGCTGTCCGAAGAGACGCAGAAGAAGTTTCCCACGCAGATTTCGGGCGGCGAGGCCCAGCGGGCCGGGATCGTGCGCGCGCTGATTAACAGCCCGCAGATCCTGTTTGCCGACGAGCCGACCGGCGCGCTCAATTCCCAGACCGGGCTGGACGTCTTAAAGCTGCTCACGGAATTTCATGAACAGGGGCAGAGTGTCGTGATGGTCACGCATGACATGCGTTCGGCGTGCCGCGGCAACCGCATCCTGTATCTAAAGGACGGGGTAATCCTGGGCGAGTGTAAGCTGGAGCCATACCGGCACGGCGATCCGGGGCGGCAGGAAAAATTGGCGGCCTTTTTGACGGAAATGGGGTGGTAGGATGGAAAAGAGTATTCTTCTGGCACGCTCCAATCTGCAAAAGGCCAAGGGGCAGGCAGCAGGAATCGTCGTGCTGATTCTGCTGGCGGCCCTGATGCTCAACCTGTGGCTGATGCTGTCGTTCGACTACAAAAAGAATTTTGACCGCTGCCATGAACGGCTGCAGGACGGGCATGTGACAATCGCGGTGGACGGCGAGCCGACGGAAATGAAGGAATTTTTGGAACCTCTTTTGCGCCGTGACGCGCGCACGACTGCTTATTCGGTGGACGCGTCCATGCATATGGTCGGCCTGTTTGAATATAACGGGGGCGAGATCAACTCGGAATTCATTTTTTTGGAAAAGGAGACGGCCCTGTCCCGTACGGTCGGACGGGTGGAAATCGTTGAGGACAGCGATTTTACGAGCGGAATCTATATGCCGGTGCTGTACCGTTCGGAGGAAGTCGCGGTGGGAAGGACGATCGAAATCTCGATTGGCAGCCATCCCATGACGTTTACGGTTTGCGGATTTTTTAACAGCCCTATGGCCGGCTCGCATAACTGCAGCATGTGCGAACTGATCTTGACGACGGATCAATACGAGAAGCTGAAGGAAACCGACTATGCGCCGGAGGCGGCGCTTTGCTCGGTTCGTCTGCAGGACAAGGAGCAAAGCGAGGACTATGAGGTCATGCTGAAAAATGAAGTGTCTTTTCAGTACCCAAACACACGCATGGCCAGCAATTCGTACGCGCTCGTTTCCCAATCCCGCTATATATCGCAGATGATCTGCGCGGGTATTATGAGCGCGACGGCCTTTTTTGTCCTGCTGATCGCGCTGGTTGTGATCGTATCCAATATTATAAACGATATCCAGGAGAATATAAAAAACCTGGGAGCGTTAAAGGCTGTCGGCTATACCGGATGCCAGCTGGTAAACGCGCTTTTGCTGCAGTTTTTGGGACTGACGCTGGCCGCGGCGGTTGCGGGGGCCGGGCTTTCGTACCTGCTGTTTCCCTATGTGAATGAGATGATGGTTTCACAGACGGGGATTCCCTATGAGGTTCGCTTTTTGCCGGCGCCGTTGCTGCTTACGATAGCGGTTCTTAGCGGGGCGGTGGCCGTCGCCGTCCGGCTGGCCGCGCGCCGGATCCACCGGATTGAGCCGATTGTCGCGCTGCGCCAGGGAGTGGCGACGCACAATTTTCGGCGCAACCATGTGCCGCTGGCCGAAAACCAGGCGCCGCTCACGCTTTTGCTGGCGCTTAAAACGACATGCTCCGGGTTGAAGCAGAATCTTACCGTGGGGATTACGATGCTGGTGCTTTCACTGGTGATCGTTTTTTCGGGGCTGATGAAGGAAAATATCATTACCGACATGACGCCCTTTCTTGCTATGATCGTAGGGGAGACGGCGGACAGCTGTATCAATGTCAACGCGGCGGCGGAAGAAGCGTTGTTAGAGAAGATACACGCGGACAAGCGCGTGGAAAAAGCGTATCTCTATCATTCGGCAGAGGTACGGCACATCGGCGGGGTCTGCCTGCTCGCCACGATGTGCGACGATTTTTCCCAGGTAAACAATCAGGGCGTGATAATCGAAGGACGTTACCCCTGTTTTGAGAATGAAATTGCCCTGGCGGCAAAATACGCGGAGGAACAGGGACTGAAGATCGGCGATGAAATCACTCTCACAGCCGACGGACGTGAAGCCGCCTACCTGATCGCGGGCCTTACGCAGATCAGTAATAACCTGGGCAAGGACTGCCTGCTCACCAGAAAAGGGTATGAGCGGCTGGGGGAGCTGGCGAATACAAGCTATTATCTGAACCTTACGGAGGATACGGACATAGAAGCCTTTCACCAGGAAATCAAGGAAAGCCTGGCGGACGAGGTGAATATGACGATCAATATACTGTCTACGATAGAGGGAAGCTCGTCGGTGTATGTGTCTTTGATGACGGCGATTGTGGCGGCGGTGCTGGCGCTGAGTGGGATTGTGGCGGCCTTTGTGCTGTATTTGCTGGTGCGGGCTTTGCTGAATCGGAAAAAGAGGGATTACGGGATCTTAAAGGCGCTTGGCTTTACCACGCGGCAGCTTGTCTTACAGACCGCGCTGTCCTTTATGCCGACGATTCTTGCTTCAACCGCCATCGGTTTGGTAGGGTGCAGTTTTATTATCAATCCGCTGACAGCCTTGTTTTTGAGAGGAATCGGCATTGTAAAATGTACGTTTCGTCTGCCGATCGGCTTCATTGCGCTGGCAGGAATCGGGATGGCAGCCTTCGCCTTTGCGACGGTATGCGTGCTGTCCTTGAAAATCCGCCGAATCGCGCCAAGGGCGCTGCTTGCCGGCGAATGAGAGAGAGAACCGGATATTTTTTCCATTGTCGGCGCATAGGATAAAACGAAAGGCAGAAGGAAATCAAGGGGATAAAGACGACAATGAGCGAGATAAAGATTGCGTTGGACGCGGGGCATGGCCTGCATACCATGGGCCGCCGCTGTATGGAGGAGTTTGATCCCGCGCAGACCCGGGAATGGCAGCTGAACAACCGGATCATGGATAAGCTGGAGGAGGAGCTTGAGGCCTACGACTGCAGGGTGCTGCGGGTGGACGATACGACCGGCGCGCAGGACACGGGCCTGAGCGTGCGGGTGATGCAGGCCAATCGTTGGGGAGCCAACCTGTATCTGAGCATGCACCACAACGGCGGCATCGGCGGCAAGAGCGGCGGCGGAACCGTCGTGTATCACGATTGTACGACGGAAAAGGGCAGGAGGCTGGCGGATCGTCTCTATGAACAGATTGTGGCCAAGACGCAGCTGGTCGGCAACCGCAGCAGCAAGGTGGTTCAGAGGGCCTATTATGTGCTGGCAAATACGAAAATGCGGGCCTACCTGGTCGAGAACGGCTTCATGGACAGCGCGGCGGATACGCCGGTCATTATCACGGAAGCGCACGCGGATAAAACGGTTCACGGTATTCTGGACTGGTTAAAGCAGGATTGCGGCCTGACCGCTAAGCCGGAGGCGGGCGGCGGAGGAGCCGATCGGCCGGAGGAGCCGGACACGGATCCGGGCGATCTGGCCGTCGGTACGGAGGTGGTGGTAAACGGCACCATCTACGGCACCGGCAGCGGCAAGGGCAAGGGGATTCCCAAGGTCGGGGCCTTGATGTATGTCACGGGCTATGCCGGCGACCGCTACGCATTCTGCTGGGGCGTTTCCAAGACACCGGGCGGCGCGCGGCAGGGCTGGGCGCGGGCGGAGGATCTGCAGGTCGTGCCGGACAAAGACGAAAGCCAGATCGACGGCATTACTTCGTCCTATCGGGAGTGGCCGGCTATCTGTATCGAGCCGGAAACCAATGTGCGCATCTGCCCCGGCGTTGACAAGGATATTTTGGCCGCCTGGCCGAAGCTGGGCCGCGGCAACGAGGTGGATGTAATCGGCGAGGGGCCTGCGCCCAACGGTAAATTGTGGTACAGGGTGAGGATTGCCGGCGTGCATAAGGGATGGGTGTACAGCGGGTATCTGAAGCGACGGTAGGAGGTGAACATAGCAGGCAAAGCCGGCTCCTGTGACGTGGGGGCCTGCAAAAGTAAAAACGATCTTGCCCCGGCAGAGGAAACCCGGTATAATTGAATTGTATCATACCCACAGAAGCCTTACGGCAGGGGAAGAAGGGAAGGAGCCGACATGGCCGGGATTTTTGACACACATGCCCATTATGACGACAAAGCGTTTGACAGCGACCGAGAGGAGCTGCTTGGCGGCATGGCCGCGGCAGGGGTGAGCCGGATCGTGAACGCGGCGGCGAGCCTTTCCTCGACGGAGACGACGGCGCAGCTGGCGGCGCAATACCCGTTTGTCTACGGGACGGCGGGCGTGCATCCCGATGAGGTGGGGGAGCTGAACGAGGAGACGTTTGCCTGGCTTGCACGGGCGGCCGGCGGGGAGAAGGTCGTGGCCATCGGGGAGATCGGCCTGGATTATTATTGGGACAAGGAGGGGCGCGAGGAGCAGAAGCGCTGGTTCGTGCGGCAGCTGGAGCTGGCGCGTGCGCTTCGCCTGCCGGTGGTGGTGCACAGCCGCGAGGCCGCGCAGGATACGCTTACAATCATAAAAAGCGAGGCCGCGGATTTGTGCTGCGATATCCATTGCTTTTCCTATGGGGTGGAGATGGCGCGCGAGTATCTGGACCGGGGGCATTACCTGGGGGTCGGCGGCGTCGTGACGTTTAAGAATGCAAAGAAGCTGAAGGAGGTCGTGGCTTACATGCCGCTTGACCGCCTGCTTTTAGAGACGGACTGCCCGTACCTGGCGCCTGTTCCGCACCGCGGGAAGCGCAACGGTTCGCAGTATTTGCCGTATGTGGCGGAGGCGATTGCCGTGATCAAGGGGATTTCGCCGGAGCAGGTCATAGGGCAGACGTATGAAAATGCGATGCGGTTTTTCCGGATGAAGGAATGAGCGGCGTATCCTTGGCCCGCCCCTCGGGGGCACGAAATTACGGGGTACCTGAGGGAGATGCAAACAAGGAGGTAATCAGCTCTTCCAGGATTTTATCCCATTGATACAGGGAGTCCTGTTCCTGCGGGACCGAAGCCCATTTAAAGAGAAATCCTGTATAGAGGATGATATTCATCATATAGCAGTTTTCGAGATCCAGTTGGGTGCGAAACTGCTTTTTTTCTACGCCTTGCGATACGATCTGCGAAAGATAGCTTACATAAGCTCGCTCGGGCCGCTTGAGCTCGATCAGGGAACGGATCTGGCCCTCATAGGAATAACGGGTCATGGCCTTGCCAATTTGGCGAAAATAAGAAAAGGACAGTGTCTGCAGTGCAAGCAGCTGCTCGCAGACGGGGCGTTGTGGCTGCGGGCAGAACCGTTCATTTATGTATTCATCCATCTCGTGATTGACCGCGTAGGTGATAATGTGGTCTTTGGACGGAAAATGATGGTAAAAGGCGCCCTTGGTGACGCCGCAGTGCGCGCAGATATCGTCGATCGTGACGCGTTCGATGCCGTGCTCGCGAAAAAGGGTGATAGCGGCTTTTGAGAGGTTGGCGCAGGTCTGCGCGGCTTTCAGTTCTCGTGCGGTAGGGGAAAGGGACATGGGATTACCTGCTTTCTTGTACTGTTTTTGTCCGGTATTATATTGGTATTATAAACCATTGAAGGCATGAGGGAAAGAGTGAAAACGACGCAGGGAAAGAAAAGAGCGGATCTGGATTGTTTTCTTGTTGACAAAGAAGGGAAAACGTGTTATCCTTTCCACATACTTAAATACATACTGAAGTATGCGAAAAGAAGGAGGATGGAAATAATGGAATTCCGGAAGAGATGGATGGGCCTGTTATTGGCGGCGGCGCTGGGTATTTCCTGCCTTGCGGGCTGTTCACAGCCGGCAGCCGGGACAACGGATGCGGCGGGAACGAACGAGAGCACGGCGGCCGTGGCGAACGATGCGGCAGGAGCGGACGAGAGCACAGCCGCTGCTACCAGCGCGGCGGCAGAAGGGGAGGGGATGTTTACGCCCGGAACCTACGAGGGGGAAGGCAAGGGCAACAACGGCCCGATCAAGGTTTCGGTGACCTTTACGGCGGATTCGATCGAGAAGGTGGAGATCGTGGAGCACGGGGAATCGGCCGGTATCAGCGACGCGGCGATTGAGAGGATTCCGCAGGCGATTGTGGAGAATCAGAGCCTGGCGGTGGATACCGTTTCGGCAGCGACAAATTCCAGCAAAGGGATTATCGAGGCGGTCAGCGCCTGCGTTACGGCGGCCGGGGCGGATCCGCAGGCACTGATGCAAAAGACGCAGGATACGAAGGAAGCCACGGAGCGCGACGAGAATTGTGGCATTCTGGTGATCGGAGCGGGCGGAGCGGGCTTAACGGCGGCGCTCTCGGCGATCCAGTCCGGAGCCGGGGACGTGGTGGTAATCGAGAAGCAGGCTATGTTTGCCGGGGCCTCGTCGGTGGCCGGCGGCCTGGCGGGCGGCTGCTCCAAGCTACAGCGCTCCTTTGGCATTACGGAGGATACGCCGGAACAGATTTTTGCGGATCTGATGAAGGGCGGGCAGGCGAACCAGGAGGATCTGGTGCGGCTGTGGGCCGGTGAGATGGGTCCGACGTTAGACTGGCTGATCGAAAACGGCGTGCCGATCGAATCCCAGTTTTCCAATTTCCCGGAGCATACGTACCAGCGCTCGTTTATGGTAACCGGCGGCAGCGGGGAGATGCTGAAGGTACTGGCCGAGGATGTAAAGGCGGCCGGCGGCCGGATTGATATGGAGACGAAGGCGACGGCACTTTTGACGGAGGACGGCGCGGTGACAGGAGCCGTCGCCGAGGATGCACAGGGTAATACGGTTCGGTATCATGCGGAAAAGGTGGTCCTGGCCACGGGCGGCTTTGGCGCCAATACGGATATGCTTTCGGAGGACCTTTCGGTCGCGCTGTTTTATGGCGTAGCTTCTTCGACGGGCGAAGGGATTTTGATGGCACAGGAGGCGGGAGCCGAGCTTTGCTTTATGGATTACGCAAAGATGTATCCTACCGGGATTCAGGTAGAAGAGAATTACGCGAGGGTGGCGACGGTGCACACGGCGCTGACGACTCAGACCTCGGGCGCGATTCTGGTGAATCGCGAGGGTGAACGCGTCCTGAATGAAAACCTGGATTTTGTGAGCATCAAAAACGCGACGAAGGAACAGACCGACCATCTGCTGTTTTTGGTAATGGACCAGAATGCCTACGATATCTGGTCGCAGTCGGCCAACGACAGCCCCAGCCCTTCGGGACGCTTTACCTTTGAGGAGCAGGAGGCCTGGTTTGAGGCGGACGGCGTGCCGATCTTTACGCGCTCTGAGGATATTGTGGAGGCGGCAAAAGCAGCCGGGATCGACGGGGAGGCTTTGAAGGCGACCGTGGCGGAATGGAACCAGATGGTAAAGGACGGTAAGGACAGTCGCTTTGGCCGGGAAGAATTAACGGCGCTTGAGGAGGGCGGCGCCTGGTATATCATCGAGGAAAAGCTGCGTTTTGCGACTACGCTGGGCGGCGTTACGATCAATACAGGATTTGAGGTGCTTAATGGCGAGGGGAATGCGATTCCCGGACTGTACGCGGCCGGCGAGTGCGTGGGCGGGGCCCATGGCTATGAATCGATGCCGACCTGCATGCTTTCGTGGGCGGTGACCAGCGGGAAGCTGGCCGGCGCCGCGGTGGCGGAGGTAGTGAAATAAGAAAGCGACACGTTAGGGGCAGTATGATTTTTCCCATGCTGCCTCTCTTTTTTATTAGGAAACATCTTGCCCAGGCAGAAGAAACCCGGTATAATTATATCAAACCTACATAAGCTTGGCGCAACAGGGGACGGATAGGCGGTCCGGACAAACAGACGGGGCGGAAACGGCCGGAGAAAACGAATGACGGCCGCCCGGCTCCGCACAAAGAGGAGAATGCGATGGCAACACTGGGGAATCCCCGGAATACAATAGAAATACTGCAGAAATATGAGTTCCGTTTCCAGAAGAAATTCGGGCAGAATTTTCTGATCGACGAGCGTGTCCTGGAGAAGATCATCCGGGCGGCCGGGGTGACGAAGGAGGATTTTGTCCTGGAGATCGGGCCGGGGATCGGGACGATGACGCAGTACCTGGCGGAGGCGGCCAGGGAGGTGACGGCGGTGGAGATCGACCGCGGCCTGATCCCGATCCTTGCCGACACGCTGGGGGCATACGGCAATGTTTCGGTTTTGAATGAGGACATTTTGAAGGTGGATATCGCCGCGCTGGCGCGGGAGAAGAACGGCGGCCGGCCGATCAAGGTGGTGGCGAACCTGCCTTATTATATTACAACACCGATTATTATGGGGCTGTTTGAAAGGAAGGTGCCGCTTGCGAGCGTTACGGTGATGGTGCAGAAGGAGGTGGCACAGCGGATGCAGGCCGGGCCGGGTTCGAAGGATTACGGGGCGCTGTCGCTGGCGGTGCAGTATTATGCCGAGGCGTATATCGCGGCCAATGTGCCGCCGCATTGCTTTATCCCGCGGCCGGCGGTCGGTTCCGCGGTGATCCGCCTTACCTGCCATGAGAGGCCGCCGGTGGAGTGTAAGGACGAAAAGCTTTTGTTCCGGTTAATCCGGGCGGCGTTTGGGCAGCGGCGCAAGACGCTGCAGAATGCGCTGCATAATGCGCCGGAGTGCGGTTTTGCAAAGGAGCGGGTCGCCGGCGCTTTGGAGGCGCTTGGGTGGGATGCGTCGGTGCGCGGGGAAGCGTTGACGCTGGCACAGTTTGCGCAGCTGGCGGATGCTTTGTATGCTTTAGACAAAAGGGAACCGGCGGTATAGGCGCCGGGGGAAGGGAGTGTTGCGTATGTCTGGATTTTTGTACAAAACCCGTGGGGGTTCGAGCCCGCAGGGGAAGGCCCGTGTGTATTTTTGCTGCCATCCGGATGATTTTGAGAGGTATTTACAGCCGGTCTGCGATGAGATACTGCAAAAACAGAATTGCGCGGTCTGGTACGATGCCGCGGGAGGCCGCGGGGATTTTCCGCTGGATGACCTTGGCGGGATGCAGCTTTTTGTCATCCCGGTGACCGCCCGCTTTTTAAAGGAGCAAAACCGGGCCAGGGATATCGAGTTCCCGTTTGCGATGGAGCGCCATATCCCGGTGCTGCCGCTTTTGCAGGAGAGCGGGCTGGAGGCGCTGTTTAACCAGGTTTGCGGCGATTTGCAGATGTTGGACAAAAATAACCGGGACAAGACGGCGCTTTCCTATGATGAGAAGCTGGAGAAGTTCCTGGCCTCCGTCCTTGTGGGGGATGAGCTGGCCGCCCGGGTGCGGGATGCGTTTGATGCCTACATATTTTTGAGCTATCGCAAAAAAGACCGGCGCTATGCCCAGGAGCTGATGCGCCTGATCCACAAAAACGATTTTTGCCGGGACATTGCGATCTGGTATGATGAGTTTTTGACGCCGGGCGAGAACTTTAATGACGCTATTGCCGACGCGTTGAGGAAGAGCCGCCTGTTTGCCTTGGCGATTACCCCGAATGTGGTCAATGAGCCGAATTATGTCATGTCTATCGAGTATCCGATGGCGCGGGACAGCGAAAAGCCGGTGCTGCCGGTGGAGCTGGCGCCTACGGACCGGGAGGCGCTGGCGGAGAGCTATGCCGGGCTGCCGGAGTGCATCCGCAAGGATGACGAGGGGGCGTTGGCTGAGTCGCTGCGCCGCATTGCCATCCGGGAGAATGATTCTTCCCCGGAGCATACGTTTTTTATCGGGCTGGCGTACCTGGCGGGGATCGATGTGGAGGTAGACCATGGGAGGGCGTTGTCGCTGATTACGGGCGCGGCAGAAGGCGGCCTTCCGGCGGCGGCCCGCAAGCTGGCGGCCATGTACCGGCATGGGGAGGGGGTAGGCAGGGATTACCGCGTGGCGCTGTCTTGGCAGCAGAAGCTTGCCGGCCTTTTAGAGGCAGCTTTTGAGGCGGAGCCGTCTGCCGAGGCCGGCCGGGAGCTGCTTGTGGGGCTGTGGGAGCTGGGGGACTTTTACAGGGAGCTGGGGCAGCGGGACGAGGCGAAGGGGGTTTTTGAGAAAATACAGGATTTGAGCCGGGGGATGAGCGAGACGGTCTTTGCGGACGCGTCCGGCTGCCGTTATTTTGCGATTGCCGGCAGCCAGCTGAGCCTGCTTTATATGGAGGATAAGCAGTATGAGGAGGCCGAGCGGTGCTGCCGGAAGGGGCTGCTGGTCTTGAATTTGCTTGATGAAGAGGCTTTGTCCGTGGAGATGCGGAGCGATATCAGCATTTTGACGCAGCGCCTGGGGCTTTTGTGCCAGGAGCGGGGGCAATACGGGGAAGCAAAACGGCTTTACGGGAGGTGCCTGGAGCAGGATGGCCGGCTTTTTGAGGAAACGGGCTGGAAGGAGCTGCGGCTGGACCTTTCGGCGGATTTGCTGAACCTGGGGAATGTGTGCTGCGAGGAGGGGGAGCCGGAGGAGGCGAGGGGGTTTTACGAAAGGTCGCTGCGGCTGGCGCGGGAGCATTTTGAGGAAATGAGGACGCCGGAGGCGAAGGCGGCGCTGGCACGCAGCTATGCGGGCGCGGGCTATCTGGCTCAGAGGATGGAGGATTGGGACGCGGCGGAGGCTGCGTACGGGCAAAGCGCCGCTTTGTTTGACGAGGTGGCGAGGGAGCTGGAGACGGGGGAGGCCAGGAGAAATGCGGCTAAGCTGTATTCGATGCTGGCCGGTGTGTACTACCGCCGGAATAAAAAGGAGGGGCTCCGGGACAGCCAGCAAAAGTGCGTGGCGTATTACCGGCAGGTTTATGAGGCGGAGCGTACGCCGGAGGCAAAGCGGGAGCTGGCGCTTGGCCTGGGCTGCCTGGGGGATATGCTGAAGGAAGCGGTTCGCGACTGGGAGGCGGCGGAGCCGGTGTATCGGGAGGGCGCGGCTTTATTTGCCGGGCTGTGCGAGGAGCTGGGCCGGGCGGAGGATCAGGATATCCTGGGGAAAATTTACTGCGCCATGGGGAAGCTGCGCTATATCGGGCACGATGCGGCCGGGGCGAGGGAGTATTATGGGAAGGGGGCGGATGCGTACCGGCAGGCTTACAGGGGGCTGGGTACGGTGGCCTTGGAGTGGCGGCTTGTGGATACGCTGGTGTATGTGGCGGATTTTGACGATGCGGCCGGCCGCCTGGAGGAGGCCTGCCAAACGTACCGGGAGGCGCTGGCGCTTTGCCGGAAGATGCGCGGGGAGGAGCTGCCGCCGGAGGTGGATATACGGTCGCTTCGGAAGATGCATATCGGCGTCTGCCTGCGGCTGGCGGATACGCTGCATAGCCTGCAGCGCCTGGAGGAGGCTCTGGAGGCAGGAAACGAGGGGCTTAGGGAGGCTTTGGCGTTTTACGAGGTGGGGTCGTATTTTGCAAACCGGGTGAACCTGGCGCTGGCGTATGAGAAGTGCGGGCGGATTTTGTATACGGCCGGGCGGCTGGAGGAAGCGCTGGCGCATTTTGCAGAGGAGGGGAGGCTGCAGCTGCAGAATGCGAAGGAGGGCGCGCGCCCGCACCAGCTGTCTTCGTATTGCGACAGCCTGGACCGCCAGGGGGAGGTTTGCGTGGGGCTTGAGCGGCTGGAGGAGGCGGTGGATCATTTCGGTTCGGCAGTCCTGTACCGGAAAAAGGTTTGTTCGGCGCAGCCGGGCGATGTGCAGCATGTGAAGAAATATGCCCATTCCTGCCGGCGCTTGGCGGATGTCTGCCGTTTGATGGGACGGGTGGCGGAGGCGCAGAGGTTTTATGATGCGGAGCTGTCCATGCGGGAGGAGATTGTAAAGGAGGAGGAGACCCTGGAGACCCTGGATGCCTTGGCCCTGGCGTGTTACCGCCTGGGCACGGTGGATGAGGGGCATGGCAATACGGAATTGGTGAAGCAGGCGTTTTTGCTGTGGTTTTCGCTTTATAAGGCGCACCCGGAAAATGAGGAGCTGGCGCGCAAGGTGGAGTATATCAAGGGGTTTTTGCAGTGAGGGATAAGGAACTAAATTGAGGAGGAAGGAAGATGAAAGTTACATTTATTGGGGCATTGCATGAGGTGACGGGGAGCTGTACGCTGATTGAGTGCGGCCACAACAAGGTGTTGGTGGACTACGGGATGGAGCAGGGGCTGAACGTGTTCGAGAACGTGGAGCTGCCGGTGAGCCCGGCGGAGATCGACTGCGTGCTTTTGACGCATGCGCACATCGACCATTCGGGGCTTTTGCCGCTTTTGTACAAGAACGGGTTCCGCGGCAAGATTTACGCGACGGAGGCGACCTGCAGCTTGTGCAGCATTATGCTTTTGGACAGCGCGCACATCCAGGAATCCGACGCGGAGTGGAAAAGCCGCAAGGCGATCCGTGCGGGCCGCCCGGCGGTGGAGCCGCTGTATTCGGTGAACGACGCCGAAGGGGTCCTGAAGCATTTCAGGCCTTGCCACTATGGGCGGAAAAAGCATGTGGAGGAGGATATTTGCATCCGTTTTTCGGATATGGGGCATCTGCTGGGCTCTTCGTCGATCGAGATTTGGCTGCAGGAGGGGGACGTCGAGAAGAAGATCGTGTTCAGCGGCGACGTGGGCAATGAGAACCAGCCGATTATCAACGTGCCGCAGATGGTGGAGGAGGCCGATTATGTGGTGATGGAATCGACCTACGGGAACCGGCTCCACGGCCCGAAGCCGGATTATGCGCCGGCGCTGGCGGCGATTTTGAAGGAGACGTTTGACCGGGGCGGCAATGTGGTGATCCCGTCGTTTGCCGTGGGCCGCACGCAGGAGATGCTCTATTTCCTGCGCCAGATCAAGGAGGAGGGGCTGGTGCCGGGGCACCAGGATTTCCCGGTGTATGTGGACAGCCCGTTGGCGAACGAGGCGACGCGGATTTTCCTGCAGTGCGATACGGAGAACTTTGACCAGGAGATGAAGGACCTGATCCACCGGGGCGTGAACCCGATTTGGTTTGACGGGCTTAGGATCAGCGTGAGCCAGCAGGATTCGATGGCTATCAACATGGATCCGTCGCCGAAGGTCATCCTTTCGGCCAGCGGCATGTGCGAGGCCGGCCGTATCCGCCACCATTTGAAGCATAATCTCTGGAAAAAGGAATGCACGATCCTGTTCGTCGGTTATCAGGCGGTCGGGACGCTGGGCCGTTCGCTGTGCGAGGGGACGAAGCGGGTGAAGCTGTTTGACGAGGAGATTGCGGTGGAGGCCGATATCCGGCAGCTGCCCGGCATCAGCGGCCATGCCGACCGGGACGGGCTTTTGAAGTGGCTGCAGGGCTTTCGGGAGAAGCCGAAGCAGGTGTTTATTAACCATGGGGACGATGATTCGTGTATTGCCTTTACGGAGCTTTTGACGAAGGAGTACGGCTATCAGGCGGCTGCGCCTTACAGCGGGGCGGTGTATGATTTGCTGGCGGGATGCTTTGTCTACGAGCCGGCAGGCGTGCGCATCGAGCACAAGGTCGCGATGCCGGCCGGGACGAAGGCGGCGGCGCTCTTTGGCGCGCTTTTGGATGCGGTGCGGCGGCTTAAGAAGCTGGTGGAGAACAGCCAGGGACGCCCGAACCGCGATGTGAAGAAGCTGACCGGGCAGATCGAGAAGCTGTGCGAGGAGTGGGAGGAGTGAGAGAATTTTTGAGGGTTTTTGAGGGGAAACAGGAGGAGAGGCCGCGATCGGGAATTGCTTCTTTGAGAGCGATCTGTGCGGTAGTGTGGTGGGGGTGGCGGTGCAGACGGCTCTGATGACAGGACGGATCGCGGGGGAGCATGCGGCACCACAGATAAAAGGAGAATAGGAGGGCAGGAATGATGATGGGAACAGGAGTTTTAAGCACAGGCGATAA
>CANSWW010000021.1 GCA_947650845.1 uncultured Lachnospiraceae bacterium | reverse complement strand
GAGACGGAAAGGCAATTACTGCGATGATACGCAGACAGAGAGGAGGAGAGAACAGGTGGTACAGCTGATCGTAGTGTCCCACGGGAGCTTTTCAAAGGCGCTCTTAGAGAGCGCTCAGCTCATCGTGGGAGAGCAGACGGGGATCCAGACCTTTGGATTCGACCTGGGGGAGAGCATCGACGAGCTGCGGGATAAGCTCGCGCTGGCAATCGAGGCGGCGCAGAAGAAAGGCGAGGTGCTGGTTCTGACCGATATGCTGTCAGGCAGCCCGTTTAACGCGGCCGCTTCGCTGATGCAGCGGTTTTGCTTTGAACACCTGGCCGGCATCAATTTTCCGGTTTTTCTGGAAATTTTAACGTCCAGAGAGGACAGCACGGCCAGGGATCTGGTGGCTACGGCCGTCAGCCGGGGGAAGGACACAATCGTAGATGTCAATCAATACATAGAGGAGGTGGTGTAGCATGAGAACAATCGTATTGACGAGGATCGACGACCGTCTGATCCACGGGCAGGTGGTGACGGCATGGGTGAAGCATGTCAATTGCAGCCGGATCCTGGTCGTGGACGATCCGCTGACCCGTGATATTTTCATGCAGAAGATCCTGCGCAGCGCCGCGCCGTCCGGCATGGAGCTAAAGGTAATGGGGACACAGGAGGCAGCCGGGTACCTGAAGGAGGAAGAGGATCCGAAGGAACGGATCATGATTCTGGTAAAAGGGCCCGAGGTGCTGGAAGCGCTGGTGGACGAGGGGGTTTTGCTGCCGCAGGTGATTCTGGGCGGGATGGGCGCCAAAGCCGGGCGCAAAAAATTCAACCGCAACGTGTCCGCCAGCGAGGCCGAGGTCGCGTGTCTGAAGCGGCTGCTCGAAAAGGGGTGCGCGGTGCAGTACCAGCTGGTGCCGGACGAAAAGCCGACCCTGCTGAACAAATTACTATAGGAGGGAAGAAGTATGAGCGTATTTCAAGCGATTTTATGCGGGCTGATCTACTATGCGGGCAATGGCAACATTTTAGGCGGTTACGGTTACTACACGGCGTACCGGCCGCTGGTGGCCGGTTTTCTGACCGGCTGTATCCTGGGAGATCCGGTGACCGGCACTATCATCGGCGGGACGATCAACCTGATGTATATCGGGGCGATTTCGGCCGGCGGCGCGCTGGCCTCGGATATGTGCCTGGCGGGAATCGTCGGCACGGCCGTCGGAATTACCAGCGGCCTGGCGCCGGAAGCGGCGATGGCGGTGGCGGTGCCGATCGGTCTGTTGGGGACGCTTTTGTGGTTTGGCCGCCTGACGGTCGATACGATTTTTGTACGCGGCGCGGAAAAGATGGTCGCCAAGGGGCAGACGGACAAGATTTGGATTATGGACTTTTTGCTGCCGCAGCTCCTTCTGCTGGTGGTGACGGTCGTCCCCTGCGCGCTGGCCTGCTATTTCGGCGCACAGTACATAGAGGGTTTTTTAAACATGCTGGGCAGCACGGTCCTCTCGGCGCTGATCACAATCGGCGGTATGATGCCGGCTCTCGGCGTGGCGATCACGCTGAAGTTTATCTTTAAAGGGGACGCGCGCGTCTTTTTCCTGCTGGGCTTTTTGATGACGGCCTATCTGTCGCTGGGGATGACGGCGGTCGGTTTCTTCTCCGTTTGTATTGTTCTGATCTATATGCAGGTCACTAAAAATAAGGAGGTAGGGGTAAATGGCTAAACTAACGAAAAAAGACGCGATCCGCACCTGGTTTACCTGGTTTATGTGCGCACAGGCTGCTTACAACTATGAGAGAATGCAGGGCCTGGGCTTCCTGCACGCGATGTGCCCTTCCCTTGGCAAGCTTTACAAGGAAAACGAAGAGGGGCGCAAGGCGGCGATGGAGCGCCACATGGATTTCTTCAATACGGAGCCGTTTACCGGCGCTTCGATCGTCGGTTTGTCGCTGGCAATGGAAGAAGAAATCTCCGAGGGAAAGGACATTGATCCCGACGCCATCCGCTCTTTAAAGACCGGTATGATGGGCCCGCTTGCCGGCATCGGCGATTCGGTCGTCCAGGGCGTGGTGATTCCGCTGCTTCTGATCTTTGCCATCAACTTTGCCATGCAGGGCGTGGTGGCGGCGCCGATCATCTATATGCTGGTCACGCTGGTGATGACCTTCGGCTATTCCTATTTCATGTTCATGCTCGGCTACAAAAAAGGCCACGACGCGATCTTGAGCATGCTGGAAAGCGGGGTCATTGACAAGGTCATAAACGGCGCCAGCATGTTAGGCTGCATGGTGTTAGGAGCTTTGGTCTGCAACTATGTGTCGCTCAACTGCGGGATTGTCATCGAGCAGGCGAACGGAGTCTACTTTAATCTCCAGGAAAGCTTATTTGACGCGATCCTGCCGGGCATGCTGCCGCTTCTCTTGACGATGGGCTGCCTGTGGCTGTTGAAAAAAGGAAAATCGACGGTGTGGGTGCTGGTATTTATCATCGTGCTGGGCGCTGCCGGTTCGGCCCTGGGAATTTTTGCGTAAAGGAAACAAAAAATAACGACTAGGAGGAATACATATGCTGGTATCAATGATTGAATCCATGAATAAAGCGCGTGAAAACGGCTACTGCGTCCCGGCCCTTTCGGCGGGCAACGAACATATTCTGCGGGCGCTGATCGAGGCGGCAGAGGAAAAACGGTCGCCGCTTATCATCCTTTACATGTACGGAAATAACCCGGATATGATGTATTTCGGGCGGATGGTGCGCGACCTGGCCCTCCAGGCGAGCGTGCCGGTTTCGGTGGTCTTAGACCACGGCGCTAAATACGAGCATGCCGTCGCGGCGATCCAGGCCGGCTTTACCGACATCATGGCAGACCGTTCGGCCCTGCCCTATGAGGAAAACGTAGCCGAGGTAAAGGAGCTGGTCAAGATCGCGCACGCAGTCGGCGTCGGCGTGGAAGCGGAGCTGGGGCATGTCGGCTTTGACGGCGATTTGAGCCAGAACGTGTTCACCGTGCCCGCAGAGGCGGTCGGCTATGTGGAAGAAACCGGCGTAGACGCTTTGGCAGTGGCGATCGGCACCTCGCACGGCAAGTACCGGGGCGAGCCGAAGCTGCAGTTTGACCTGTTACAAAAGCTGCGGGAATCGGTTCCCGTCCCGCTCGTTTTGCACGGCGGCTCCGGCACCGGGGATGAAAATCTGCGAAAGGCCTGCCGGATGGGGATCTGCAAGCTGAATGTGGCCTTTGAACTGTACCACGGCGCGCTGGAGGTAATGAACAGCGAAGAATTCCGAAACGATCCTTACGCGGAATACAGCCTGTACAATTATATGACCAAAGGAATAAAGGACGTGGCAAAGCGTATCATGGATGTCTGCGGCTCGGCGGACCAGGCGTGACAGGAGGATAAAAGCGGCATGTTAGAAAATTTTGTATTCCGGAACCCGACTACGATGGTTTTCGGCAAGGATACCGAGACTCAGGCAGGCGAACTGGTAAAGCGATACGCGGACAAGTGCCTGATTCATCACGACGGCGGCGCGTACCTGGAGGCTCTCTTGGAGCGTGTGCGCAGATCGCTTGCAAAAGCGGGCGTGGAAGTATTTGAACTGGGGGGAGTCCGCCCGAACCCGAAGCTGAGCCTGATGCGTGAGGGCATGCGCATGTGCAGGGAAAAGGAAATCGGGTTCGTACTGGCAATCGGCGGCGGCTCGGTCATGGACAGCGCCAAGTTTATCTCGCTTGGCACGCATTATGAAGGCGACGTGTGGAGCTATCAAAGCTTCACACCGGTCGCCGGCCGGGTCCTGCCGCACGGCTGCATCTGCACGCTGCCGGGAACCGGAAGCGAAGTGAGCTGCTGTGCGATGGTAGTCAACGACGAAGGCGAGTATGAAGTAAAAAATTCGTTTTTTGCCGAAGAAATCAAATTCGATTTCTGCATCCTCAACCCGGAGCTGACCTATACGTTGCCGGCGAGACAGACCGCCTCGGGCGCAATGGACATTATTTCTCATTATATGGAGTCGTATTTTACCTCGACGAAGGACGCGGAGATGTTAATGGGGATCGCGGAAACCGGCATCAACGTGATCAAAAAGAACGTGCGGATCGTCCTGCAAAACCCGAACGATTATACGGCCCGCTCCAATATGCTGCAGGCAGCCTACTACCCGATGGACGGCGCGATGTATGCCGGGACCGTGTCCGACTGGGCCGTCCATGGGATTGAGAATCCGATGACGGTCACCTATCGCTCGACGCACGGCCTGATGCTAGGCATTATGACGCCGGCCTGGATGAAGTATTGCTACAAGCGCAATATCCCGCTGTTTGCCCGCTTCTGCGTCAACTGTCTGGGAGCGAAGATGGACTATATGCACCCGGAAATCACGATTGAAGAGGGCATCGGCAATCTGGAAGCGTTCCTGCGCGGAATCGGCCTGCCGACGCGCTTAAGCGAGATCGGCATTGACGACAGCCAGTTTGAGCGGATCGCGCAGATGGCGGTCGACGGGGCCTTCGGCGGCAAGGTAGGCGGCGTGTCGCAGCTTACGAAGGATGAGGTAGTCGAAATTTATCGGCTGGCGCTGTGACAACAAAATGTCCTGAAAACAGGGACAAAAAGTAGGAGGAAACGTATGAGTGAAACCATGAAGGCCGTTGTGATCGCGGACGATCACAAGGCGGAAGTAAGAGAAGTAAAAAAACCGCTGCCGGAGGCCGGCAAGGTTTTGATGAAAGTACATGCCTGCGCGCTGTGTACGTTTGAGCAGCGCATGTTTACTCGTGATTCGCATATGCCGCTGCCGATTGTCAGCGGCCACGAGGTGGTCGGCGAGGTGGCGGCAGTCGGCCCCGGAGTCAGCGGGAAGGAATATCCGGCCGGCCAAAAGATCGTAGCGCGTCTTTTGTATGCCTGCGGCAAGTGCTATTTTTGCCGTCGGGGCGAAGAGAACCTCTGTGAGAACAGCAACAGCCAGGCAACGAAGCTGGAGCCGGCCGACGGTTCCGAAAAGATTCTGTCGATCGGCGGGCTGTGCGAGTATGTCAACGTGCTGCCGTCGCAGATCTTTATGCTTCCCGATACGATCCCCGATACAAAGGCCTGCTTTGCCGAGCCGATTGCCTGCGTGCTGAAAAGCATAGAGAGAGGGCGCATTGAGCTGGGCGACGACGTCCTGGTCATCGGCGGCGGTATCATGGGACAGCTGCATGTGATGGCGGCAAAGCTTTCCGGCGCCCGCGTCATTATGAGCGAGCCGGACCCGGCCCGCCGCAAGCTGGCCGAGGAGCTGGGCTGTGATATCACGTTTAATCCAATGGAGCAAGAGCCGGTTGCCTTCGTCCAAAGTTTAACCGATGGCCGTGGCGCGGAGGTCGTCTTTAACACAACGCCGATCTCCGCCGTAGCAGCCCAGGCAATCCGCATGGTAGCGCCGATGGGACGCGTCGTTATGTACAGCTCGCAGCATCCCGACAAGCCGATCGAGATCAGCCCGAATTGGCTGCACAGCAGCGAAGCGGTCATTACCGGGGCCGTGAGTCCCAGCGTGCGTTCGTTTGACCGCGCCGTAAATCTTTTGTCAAAGGGCCTGATCGATCCGAGCCGGCTGATGAGCGGCGAATTCGCGGCCGGGGAGGCGCAGGCCGCCTTTGAGACGGCGATCCGTCCGGATACGTTCCGCTGCATTATTAAGCTGTAAGGAGAAGAAGCCATGTATCGGCTGGAAACAGAAGTGCTGACGCCGACCGGGCTGCATGCCGGGCCGGCAAGACAATTTGTGCAGCTGGCCCGCGGGTATCCCTGCGAAGCCAAAATCCTCTTCCGAGGCCGGGAATACGACGCCAAATCGATGATCGGCGTCCTGGGAGCCGGCATCAACCGCCATGACCGCATTCGGATTGTCTGCGAGGGAAAAGGAGAAGAGGAGCTTTGCCAGGCCTTAGCCGACCTGGTTCGGCAGGATATGAATGCGCTTCAGCTGCAGCAGATGCGCAAAGAAAAAGAGAATCAGCCGTCGCGCAGGTGACGGGGGGAGAGAATCGCCGGTCCGCTGGGAGAGTGGAGCGGCGATTTTCTCTGAGCAAAAATTTAGGTTGTGTTTCGGTTTCATAATGATTCATAGCGATTGGTGAGTGTGGGGAGAGTGACGCCAGGGTTCCTGCGTACTCCCTGTCCGGGCACGCTTTCGCTCCGTTACAAACGCAGCGGTACTAGGTTCGCGCTTCGCTGGCGCTCACGCTCACCAAGGACCGGCGTTTGTAAAGGTCCCTGCCAGGGAGTACGCAGGAACCCTGGCTGTTACGCTCCACATGCCACAAATAAGCAGTGAATCGTACATGTGCACAGGAGAAGATGCCTGGCGGCGGTCAGTGGTAAAGAAATATGGCGAAAGATTAGGGGAGGGATTGTTATTCTTCACGATCTGTTTTCCGGGAACGCAGACTGTCACGGCCGGTCCTTAGCGAGCAGGCGCGTATGCGGCTGCGAGCTTAGTACCGCTGCATCCGCCACGGAGCGAGAGCGCGCCCGGAAAGGACAGGCCTAGAGAACCTGGCGTCACGCTCGCCTCCCGCCAAAGCAATCGTGAATAGCAACTTTTTAACACTTCTGCAATGATTTTGTAACACGAATTCACTTTTCAAATTGCCATAAAACGGTTATACTGGACAGAGACGGTTTTACAGAAAGGAGAACACAATGGATTTTTCGACGCAGAGGGAGCAGGCGGCGTCCCTGGAGGCGCAGACGGCGACCGAGGAGACCGTACGCCGGGTGCGCGGCCTGCAGGCCTATGAGGTACTGAAGGAGGGCTGGATTGAGGAGCTGAATTCGCGGGCGATCGTATGCAGCCATAAAAAGAGCGGCTCACGGCTGTTTTTGTTGTCCAATGACGACAATAATAAGGTATTTACGATCGGCTTTCGCACGCCTCCGGCCGACAGCACCGGCGTACCGCATATCCTGGAGCACAGCGTGCTGTGCGGCTCGCGCAAATTCCCGGCGAAGGATCCGTTTGTGGAGCTGGTAAAGGGCTCCTTAAATACGTTTCTCAACGCGATGACCTACCCGGATAAGACCGTGTATCCGGTTGCCAGCTGCAATGACAAGGATTTTCAAAATCTGATGGACGTCTATATGGACGCCGTGCTTCATCCCAATATCTGCGGCAATGAAAAGATTTTCCTGCAGGAGGGCTGGCATTACGAGCTGGAGGAGACGGACGCTCCCCTGAAAATCAACGGAGTCGTTTATAATGAAATGATCGGCGCGTATTCGCAGCCGGAAAGCATGCTGGAAGCGCAGGTGGGCAAGGCGTTGTTTCCCGATACCTGCTACAGCCGGGATTCCGGCGGCGACCCGGACTGCATCCCGCAGTTGACCTATGAAGGCTTCCAGGACTTTTATCATCGCTATTATCATCCGTCGAACAGCTACATTTACCTCTACGGCGATATGGATATGGCCGAGAAGCTTACCTGGCTGGACGAGGCGTATTTAAGGGAGTATGAGCGGCAGGAAATCGATTCGCACATCCCGTTCCAGAAGCCGTTTGACGCGCCGACAGAGCGTACGTTTTACTATCCGCTGACCGACGAGGAGGAAGCGGAGCAGACCTATCTGTCCTGGAACGCGGTGGTGGGGACCGATCTGGATCCGAAGCTTTATGTGGCGTTTCAGATTCTGGAGTACGCGGTTCTGACAGCGCCGGGCGCGCCCTTAAAGCAGGCGCTTTTGGACGCGGGGATCGGAAAGGATGTGCTGGGAGGCTACAATAACGGCGTTCTCCAGCCCTATTTCAGCGTCATTGCCAAGAACGCCGAGGGCAGCCAGAAGGAAGCGTTTTTGAAGGTGGTAAGGGAAGAGCTTTCGCGGCTGGCCGGTGAGGGGATCGACCGTAAATCGCTCCTGGCCGGGCTGAATTATTATGAATTCAAATATCGCGAGGCGGATTACGGCTCCTTCCCCAAGGGGCTGATGTACGGCCTTCAGTGCTTTGACAGCTGGCTTTATGAGGAGACGGATCCGTTTATGCATTTGGCGTACGGAGCCACCTTCCGCTTTTTGCACGAGGAGCTGGAGAACGGCTATTTTGAATCCTTAATTCGCGACTATTTGCTTGACAACCCGCATCAGGCCGTGGTAATCGCCAGCCCGAAACGGGGATTGAATGAGGAAAAGGAAGCGGCGCTTGCCAAACGGCTGGCGGAGTATAAGGCTTCCCTGGAAGCGGATGAGCTGCGGGAATTGGTGCAAAAGACGCACGAGCTCAAAGCCTACCAGGATGCGCCGAGCACGCCTGAGGAGCTTGCAAAGATTCCCATGCTCGCCAGGGAGGATATAGGACGGGACATTCAGCCGCTTTATGTAAAGGAATCGGTACAGGACGGCGTGACGGTACTGCACCATGAGATGTTTACGGCCGGGATCGGCTACCTGCGGCTTTTATTCAATATAGAAGCCGTGGCCGACGAGGATCTGCCCTGCCTGGGGCTGTTGCGCGCGGTGCTCGGCTATATGGATACCGGCAAGCATGGCTACCGGGAGCTGTTTAACGAGGTCTATATCCAGACCGGCGGCATTTCCATGGGCCTGAATACCTATACCAATGAGGAAAACGGCCGCGAGTACCGGGCCATGTTTGAGATAACGGCCCGGACCTTCTATGAAAAGGCGGGCGTGACGCTGGAGCTGATCCGCGAGATGCTTAAGGAGACGATTTTTGAAGATGAAAAGCGTCTGCGGGAGATTGTGGCGGAGAATAAATCGCGGGCGCAGATGCGCCTGATGTCGGCCGGCCATTCGGCGGCGGTGTTGCGGGCGACGTCGTATTTTTCGGAGACGGCGCAGATCGGCGAGCAGACCGGCGGGATTGCCCTCTATAAATATCTGGAGGATCTGGACGCTCATTTTGACGAGAAAAAGGGCGAGGTCATGGCCAAGCTGAAAAAGCTCACGGAGCAGATTTTTACGGCCGGCCATCTTTTGGTCAGCTACACGGCCGACGAGGAGGGCTTTGCGGGGCTTACAAAGGAGCTTCCGGGCTTTGTAAAGGAGCTGTATAGCGATCGCTGGCCGGCGGTAACACGGGCATTTCCTTTGGAGAAGAAAAACGAGGGCTTTCTCTCTTCCTCGGGCGTGCAGTATGTGGCCCAGTGCGGCAATTACAGGAGAGGGGGCTTTTCCTATACGGGGGCGCTGCGCATCCTCAAGGTGATGCTGTCCTACGATTATCTGTGGATTCAGCTGCGCGTCAAAGGAGGGGCCTACGGCTGTATGAGCGGCTTCGGACGGACCGGCGACAGCTACTTTGTGTCGTACCGGGATCCGCATTTAAAGAATACGCTGGCGGTCTACCAGAAAATCCCGGCTTATCTGCGCGGCTTTGAGGCTGACGAGCGGGAGATGACGAAGTATATTATCGGTACGATCAGCGATATGGATATACCGCTGAACCCTTCGGCAAAGGGCAGCCGTTCTCTGTCGGCATGGCTGTGCCATGTGACAAAGGAGCAGCTTATGAAGGAAAGAGAGCAGGTGCTGGAGGCAACGCCTGAGGATATCCGGGCGCTGGCCCCTTTGATGGAAGAGATTTTGAAAGAGGACAGTATCTGTGTGGTGGGAAGCGCGCAGAAGTGCCGGGAGGATGCCGGCGTGCTGGGCGAGCTGTGCAATCTGTTTGCATAGGGAAAGGGAGGCGGCATGAGTACGTTTCATTCGGGCTTTGCGGCTTTGATCGGCCGCCCGAACGTGGGCAAATCCACGCTGATGAACCGCCTGGTCGGGCAGAAGATCGCGATTACCAGCGATAAGCCGCAGACGACCCGCAACCGGATCCGGACCGTTTATACGGATGAGGAAGCGCAGATTATTTTCCTGGACACGCCGGGGATCCACAAGGCGAAGAATAAGCTGGGCGAATATATGGTCGGCGTGGCGGAGCGCACGCTTGGGGAAGTGGACGTCATTTTGTGGCTGGTGGAGCCGACGACGTATATCGGGGCCGGCGAGCAGCATATTATACAATGTTTACGGAGCGTACAGACGCCGGTGGTGCTGGTCATCAATAAGGTGGATACGGTGGCGAAGGAAGAGATTCTGCGCTTTATCGACGCATACCGCCAGGCCTGTGCCCTCCAGGAGATCGTGCCGGTCTCGGCGCTTGCGGGAACCAACACCGATGAGCTTTTGAAGGTGATAAAAAAATATCTGCCTCAGGGCCCCCGGTACTACGACGAGGATACGGTGACGGATCAGCCGATGCGCCAGATCGCCGCGGAGCTGATCCGGGAAAAGGCCTTGAAATGCCTAAACGACGAGATCCCCCATGGGATTGCCGTGGTCATTGAGTCGATGAAGGAACGGAAAAACGGCCTCTATGACATCGAGGCGACCGTGATCTGCGAGCGCAGCTCCCACAAGGGCATCATCATCGGCAAGCAGGGCAGTATGCTGAAAAAAATCGGCAGCGCGGCCCGCTATGAGATCGAGGCCCTGATGGGTACGAAGGTCAATCTCCAGCTGTGGGTCAAGGTGCGAAAGGAATGGCGCGATAACGAGCTGTACCTGAAAAATTACGGGTATCGGGATGAAACATGAGCGATTTGACGCAACTTACGGGGATGGTGCTTTCGGCCATGCCCATCGGCGATTATGATAAGCGAGTCGTGCTTTTGACTCGCGAAAGAGGACGGATTGCCGCCTTTGCCAAAGGGGCCAGGCGGCAGGGGAGCCGGCTGCTGGGCCCCAGCCGCCCGATGGCCTTCGGAACGTTCCATGTATATGAGGGCAGAAGCAGCTATACGATCCGCGACGCGCAGATTACGGCCTATTTTGACGAGCTGTCCCGGGACTTGGAATGCATCGGATATGGTTCGTATTTTTTGGAGCTGTCCGCGGCCTACACGATTGAGGGGCTTACGGGTACGCCGGTGCTGACGCTTTTGTACCAGTCGCTGCGGGCCCTCACGAAGCCCAGCATCCCCCGCCTGCTGGTCCGCTATGTGTTTGAACTGCGGCTGATGGTGATTAACGGCGTCTACAGCCTGGAACCGCCTTTGGACGTAAGCGAATCCACGGCGTATACCATCCATTATATCGGCACGGCCCCGCCGGGGAAGCTTTACACCTTCACGGTGTCAAAGCAGGTGCTTGCGGAGCTGGGACAGTGCCTGGCAGTCTACCGGGAACGGTACCTGGAGGGGCATTTCACGTCCCTTGACATTCTGGAGAGCCTGGGGTAAAATGAGCAGGAACGATCGAACGCGGTTCAGAGAGAAAAAGAGAGCGAAGGCATAGGCTTTTCGCTGCGATAAAAAGAAACATGGAGGAAGCAACTATGAAAAAGAACGTAAGAGTCAGGATTTGCTGCCTGGCGCTGTGTCTGCTGCTTGCGGCGCTGACGGGCTGCAGCCCTTCGGGGCGGGAATTTACCCCTACCGGCAATGGGATGTACATATCCAAGGAGGGCATACTCAGCACGGCGTTTGTCGTGTCGGTGGATCAGTCGTATTACACGGAGGCCGATATGCGGGCCTTCTGCGAAGCCGAGGTAAAGGAATACAATCGTTCCAAGGGGGCGTCGGCCGTAGCGTATCAGGAAGAAGCGGCTGAAGAGGAGACATTGCCGGTGGCCATTCAGAGTCTGACCTTTGGCTCGGAGGCGCAGCTGATCCTCAATTACGCCACGCCGGAGGATTATCTGGCCTTTAATGAGAAGGATGAGACGACCGCCAAATCGGTGATATACGCGGCGGCCAAAAATACGACGGGCCTGCCGGATATCGCGCTGGTATCGGCCAAGGACGGTACGAAAATCGCGGCCGGCTCGATCATCGGCGACGGAAAGCTGATGATCTTAATGGTTGAGGGCGAGCAGAACGTGCAGGTGGACGGAAAGCTGGTATATTATTCGGAGAATGTGACGCCGACCGGGGAGGACACCGCGGTGACGGCGGCCGAAGGGCATTCGTATTTGGTCTTTAAATAACGCGGTCACGCGGAGGAAAACGAGGAGCAGACGATGGAAAAGACGATGGACAAAATTGTGGCGCTGGCCAAATCCCGCGGGTTCATTTATCCGGGGTCGGAGATCTACGGCGGCCTGGCCAATACCTGGGATTACGGCAACCTGGGCGTGGAACTGAAAAACAACGTAAAGAAAGCCTGGTGGCAGAAATTTGTGCAGGAGAGCCCCTATAATGTAGGCGTGGACTGCGCGATTTTGATGAACCCGCAGACCTGGGTGGCGTCCGGGCATCTGGGCGGCTTCTCGGATCCTCTGATGGATTGCCGCCAGTGCCATGAGCGGTTTCGCGCGGATAAGGTGATCGAGGATTTTGCCGCCGAGAAAGGCATCGAGCTGTCCTCTTCCGTGGACGGCTGGTCCCAGGAAGAGATGATGGCGTTTATCCGCGATCATAACGTGCCCTGCCCGACCTGCGGCAAGCATGATTTTACCGATATCCGCCAGTTTAATTTGATGTTCAAGACCTTCCAGGGCGTGACCGAGGACGCGAAGAATACCGTGTATCTGCGTCCCGAGACGGCGCAGGGTATTTTTGTCAACTTCAAAAATGTGCAGCGGACATCGCGCAAGAAGATTCCGTTTGGCATCGCGCAGATCGGCAAGTCCTTCCGCAACGAGATTACGCCGGGCAACTTTACGTTTCGAACCCGCGAATTTGAGCAGATGGAGCTGGAGTTCTTCTGCGAGCCCGGCAGCGATCTGGAGTGGTTCCAGTACTGGAGGGGCTTCTGCCGCGACTGGCTGCTGGCGCTGGGCATGAAGGAGGATGAGATGCGTCTGCGCGACCATGATCCGGAGGAATTGTCCTTCTATTCCAAGGGGACGACCGATATTGAATTTTTGTTCCCCTTCGGCTGGGGCGAGCTGTGGGGCATCGCCGACCGTACCGATTATGATCTGACGCAGCACCAGAATACATCCGGCCAGGATCTGAGCTATTTTGACGACGAGAAGGGCGAGCGGTATGTGCCGTATGTAATCGAGCCGTCCTTAGGGGCGGATCGTGTGGTGCTGGCCTTCTTGTGCGCGGCATACGATGAGGAAGAGCTGGAGGGCGGCGATATGCGCACGGTGCTGCATCTGCATCCGGCGCTGGCACCGGTGAAGGTGGGCGTGCTGCCGCTGTCTAAGAAGCTCAGCGAGGGCGCGCTGAAGGTGTACGGCGAGCTCAGCAAATATTTCAACTGCGAATATGACGACCGCGGCAATATCGGCAAGCGCTACCGCCGTCAGGATGAGATTGGCACGCCGTTCTGTGTGACCTTTGACTTTGATTCGGAGAACGACGGGGCCGTGACCGTGCGCGACCGCGATACGATGGATCAGGTCCGTGTGCCGATCGGCGAGCTGAAAGCGTATATTGAGGAGAGGCTGCGGTTCTAAAGCGGCGGCTTTTGTGAATAACCGAAGAGAATGACAAGCGCGTTTGGGCGGCCTGTGGAGCCGGCGATTTGGCCGAGCACAGGCCGTCTCTTTGTCTATTTTGTGAAAAAAAACGGAATTTTTTTAATCCGCCGAAATTCCCCTTTTCCATGCGTTGACTGAACGGTTTTTTCTGTGTATAATGTTGTGAGTAAGTTTTTTTGGCATGTTATTTCCTGCGGAAAAAGAAATTTAAGAGATACGGTTCGCGCTCTGCGCGGTCGGCAGGAATTTCCATATGAGAGCGGTGAGAGCCGCGTGGATAGGAGTACATATGAATAAAAAGATACGGTTGGCTGTCTTTGTAATGCTGTTTTTTGCCTGCCTGGCATACAGCCCTCAGGCAGCCTATGCCGAGCCGGAGACAGAGTCTTTGGAGGGGGGCGAAAGCATCGGGGAGACGGAGGATAGCCGTCTTTCTTCCCTGGAGATTGCCCAGGCTCTGCTGAATCCGGAGTTTAACCCGGAGCAGCTGACCTACACGGCGGTCGTACCGAATGAGGTTACGCGTGTCGCGCTGCTGGCGGAAACCATGTCGCCGGAAGCGAAGAAGATCATCAACGGCACCAGCGACCTGCAGGTGGGGGAGAATACGGTGGTCGTCCTTGTGACCGCGGCCGACGGCTCGACGCGCGAGTACCGGATTACGGTGACCAGAGAGGCCGGGGGCGGGGAAGCGCCGGGAACGGATCCCGGGGTCGATCCGGGAGCGAACCCCGGGGGGGATCCCGGAACAGACCCTGGAGTAGATCCGGGAACGGATCCCGGTGCGTCGGATCCGATGGAGTCCCAGTCGCCGCAGGAGCCGGATCCTGCCGTGACGGATCCGGAGGAAGCTCCGACAGGACAGACTTTTCCGGCGGAGACGACCGACGGTCAGGATCCGGGGTTCGTGGTTGACGATGGGACGGGATCGGCAGAGAACGCTTCTCAGGCACAGAATACGCGTTTGCCCGGCGGCAAAGCGTTGTCCGGACGGAACCTGCTGTTATTGGTACTGGCGGGGTTCTGCCTGTTGTTGGTATGCATCATCGTAGCGCTGCTGTTGCTGCGCCGACGCTCGGATGCGGAGGAGGAGTTTGACGACGATGAGGACGATGATGAATACGATCCGCTCGATGATTACGAGGAAGAGGATAATTACAAGGAAGATACGGATGAGGTGGCTGCTGCAAAGGAAAGCGCGGCGGTTACCGACGCCGCGGAGGGCAAAGCCAAGCATGAGGATGCAAAAGGCGTTGTGACGCCGGAGGAGCTGGCGAAGTTTTACCAGGCTCTGAATTTGACGGAGGAGGACACGCCGGAAGCGGGAGATGCCGATTTAGACGATATGGTGGATTTAGACGATATCGCGGATTTGGATGATGCGGCCGATATAGCCGATTTGGACGATTGGGAGGACTTGGATGAATGGGAGGACCCGGAGGAATCCGTGGAATGGGAGGACCCGGAGGACTTAGAGCATGCCGGGGACTTAAGTGACCCGGCGGACTCGGAGATTTCGGACGATCCGGAGGAAATAGAAATTCTTGATTTGGAAGAAGAGGATGATTTTCTGGAAGAAGATGACGACTTTGATTTCCTGGATGTTTGATAAAGGAAGTACAGGTGCGGGAGCGGTACAGGCAGGAGGCTCCCGTGCTTGTTGTATGCAAAAGGATGTGCGGCACGCGGCAAAAGCGTGAGCACGCAAAAAATGGAATGTTTCTCCAAATCATTTAGACGGCGGCAATGGTTTTTTATACTATGAATGTTGGATATGGTTTGGAATATCCTATTAGTTGGAGGCGAATCGTTATGTTATGTGAGAGATGTAAAATTCGGGAGGCGAATATCCGTTATACGGAAGTAATCGGCGGAGTGGCGACTGAGCATAATCTGTGCAGCCACTGTGCGAAGGAGATGGATTTTGGACAGTATACCGGTCTGGCCAGCCTCTTTGATACGGATTATCCGATCGGAAAGCTTTTATCACAGCTGCTGGGGTTGAAGGATGGACAGGAAATGGAGCAGGCGGGAGAGCTGGCCAGCCTGGTATGCCCGACCTGCCAGACCAGCTACGGAGATTTTGTAAAAGACAGCCAGTTCGGATGCCCGGACTGCTACCATATGTTTGATTTGCTAATCAGCGATAAATTAAAGCAGCTCCATGGCAGCGACACACATACGGGCCATAAGCCGGCCGGGATGGCCGCGCAGGCCCAGGAGGATATTTTGGAAAAGCCGCTAACGCCGGAGGAGCAAAAAGCGCTTCTCCGCTCCAAGCTGCAGGAAGCGGTGGCCGAGGAGGACTATGAGGCGGCCGCCCGGTACCGCGACGCGATCCGCGCCTTGGAGAAGCAGCTGAAAAAGGAGGCGTCCGTATGCCCGGAAAATGCCGGGGCAGGAGGGGATCAGCAATGACGAAATGGTACGAAGAAACCGACCAGATGCACGATGTGTTTGTGATGAAACGCCTGCGTCTGGTGCGGAACCTGGCCGGACACATTTTCCCCAGCCGTCTGCGGGGGGCCGAGCGCCTTTCGATGCTTTCGGAGTTGGAAGAGGATTTTGTGCCGATGGAAACAGAGGAGGGGCAGCCCTATACCTACTGCCGCCTGGATGAACTGGAGGAAAACAGCCGTAACGCCCTATATGAACGCCGGATCATCAACTACAGCCGGGTGGAGGACGGGGAGCCCTCGGGGCTTTTGCTTTCGCCGGACGAAGCGCTTGGCCTGGTGCTCAACGGAGAGGACCATCTGCGCCTGCAGTATTTATCGGGCACGCAGAGCCTGGAAAATATGCTGGCGCGCCTGATGCGCCTAGAGGAGACGCTGGGGGAGAAGGCGCCGTTTGCCTTTGACGAAAAATACGGATACCTGACGACTTTTTTGACAAACGTCGGGACCGGCCTGCGGGCCAGCGTCGTAGTACATCTGCCGATGCTTTCAAACGGAAGCCAGTTTCGCAAGCTGGTGCAGGAGTACAGCCGCTTTGGCATCTCGGTCAAGGGGCTTTCCGGGGACAGCAACGAAAATTACGGCGGCCTGTTTGAGGTAAAAAACCAGAAAACCCTCGGCCAGACCGAGGAGGAGCTGATTGGCCTCGTATCCCAGGCGGCCACGCAGCTGGCGGCCCAGGAGCGAAAGGTAAAATCCCTGGCTCTGCGCAGCCACCGGCTGCAGCTTGAAGATGAAATATACAAATCCTATGGGGTTTTAAAATACGCCCGAAAGCTGACCTACAAGGAAGGAATGACATATCTGTCTCAGCTGCGGATGGGATTGTGCGAAAATCTGGTACAGGCGGAGATACCGGTCAATATATTCGGAATCATGCTGAATATCCGGCCGGCGAATTTAAAGCAAGCCCGTGCGCAGGATTTAGAGGGCGAGGCCCTGGACGAGGCGAGAGCCCGGTATATCCAGGCACATTTGCCAAAGCTTCAATGAGGAGGCCCTGTCCGCCATAGATACAGGCGGGCACGGTCGGACAGGAGGACGACATGAAGGAACGATTTACCAATAAAGCCAGACAGGCCCTGGAGCTGGCGGCTACGGAGGCCAGCGAATTCGGCCACAATTATGTGGGGACGGAGCATTTGCTGCTGGGCCTGTTAGAAGAAGGGAGCGGGGTGGCGGCCAAGACGCTGGAGGCCCACGGTGTGACGGCGGAACGCGTCAGCGATCTGATTAACCAGCTGATTGCCCCGGCTAATCCGATCCATATGATGGATCCGGGCGGATATTCGCCTAAGGCCAGACGGGTGCTGGAAAACAGCTATCGGGAGGCGGCGCAGTTTAAATCCCAGCTGATCGGAACGGAGCACATTCTGATTGCGATGATCAAAGAGGGGGACTGCGTGGCGACCCGCCTGTTAAATACGATGAATGTAAACATCCAGAAGCTCTATGTCGATATCCTTGTGACGATGGGGCAGGATGTGTCCGCCTATCGGGACGAGGTGGAGAGCACCCGCAGGCGGGACCGGAACAGCAATACGCCGATGTTAGACAATTACAGCCGCGATTTGACGGCCCTGGCGGGCGAGGGAAAGCTGGATCCCGTAATCGGCCGGGAAAAGGAGATCGAGCGGGTGATCCAGATTCTAAGCCGCCGCACGAAAAATAATCCCTGCCTGATCGGCGAGCCGGGCGTCGGCAAAACGGCGATTGCGGAAGGGCTGGCGGCCGCGATTGTCCGTGGAAACGTACCGGATACGGTAAAGAATAAGCGGGTTCTGACGCTCGATTTGTCGGGCATGGTGGCCGGATCGAAATACCGCGGCGAATTTGAAGAACGGATTAAACGTGTCATCGGGGAGGTGATCCGTGACGGTAACGTGCTTTTATTCCTCGATGAAATCCACACGATTATCGGCGCGGGCGGCGCGGAGGGAGCGATTGACGCGGCCAATATCCTGAAGCCCTCTTTAGCCAGAGGCGAAATCCAGCTGATCGGAGCGACGACGATTGACGAGTACCGCAAGCACATTGAGAAGGACGCGGCCTTAGAGCGGCGTTTCCAGCCGGTTATGGTGGAGGAACCCTCTGAGGAGCAGACCGTAGAGATTTTAAGGGGCCTGCGCACAAGCTATGAGGATCATCATCATGTGACGATTACGGACGCGGCTCTGGAGGCGGCGGTACACCTGTCGGCCCGGTATATCAACGACCGTTTCCTGCCGGATAAGGCGATCGACGTGATCGACGAAGCCTCGTCTAAGACCCGCTTGACGACGTTTGTCGCTCCCGAGGAGATCGGCAAGCTGGATCAGGAAATCGAGAAGCTGGAAAAGGACAAGGAGCAGGCGGTCCGCAAGGAGGCCTTTGAAAAGGCCGGCGAGATTAAGAAAAAGCAGCAGAAGAAGCGGGAGAAAAAAGAAAAGCTCCTGGCAGCCTGGGAACGGGAAAAGACCGAAAAGCGGCTGCAGGTGACGGAAAACGAAATTGCGGACATTGTCTCCGGCTGGACGAAGATTCCTGTGCAGAAGCTGGAGGAAGCAGAGGGACAGAGGCTCAAAAACCTGGAAGAGACGCTGCACAAGCGGGTCGTAGGCCAGGAGGAAGCCGTGACGGCCGTGGCGAAGGCGATTCGCCGCGGACGAGTGGGCTTGAAGGACCCCAAGCGGCCGATCGGCTCATTTCTATTCCTGGGGCCCACAGGCGTCGGCAAAACCGAGCTGTCGCGGGCTCTCGCCGAAGCGCTTTTTGGAAAAGAATCGGCTCTGATCCGTGTCGATATGTCGGAATATATGGAGAAACACAGCGTATCAAAGATGATTGGCTCCCCGCCGGGATATGTGGGCTATGACGAGGGCGGCCAGCTGAGCGAAAAGGTACGGCGAAATCCCTATTCGGTAATCCTCTTTGACGAGATCGAAAAAGCCCACCCCGACGTGTTCAACGTGCTTTTGCAGATTCTGGAGGACGGCCATGTGACCGATTCCCAGGGACGGCGGGTCAATTTTAAAAATACGGTGCTGATCATGACATCCAATGCCGGCGCCCAGAGCATCATAGAACCTAAGAGGCTGGGATTTTCCTCGGTGACGAGCGAGACGGAGAATTACAAGCGCATGCAGTCCGGCGTAATGGACGAGGTGCGCCGCATTTTCAAGCCGGAGTTTTTAAATCGCGTGGACGAAACGATTGTGTTCCATGCTCTGACCAAGGAGCATATGGGGGAGATCGTGGATATCATGCTGAAAACTCTGGATGAACGGATTCGCGGCCAGATGGATATCCGCCTGGAGGTGGATGAGGCGGCCCGCCGTTTTCTGATTGACAAGGGCTATGATGCGAAGTACGGAGCCCGTCCGCTGCGCCGCACGCTGCAGAGCGAGATTGAGGACCGGCTGGCGGAGGAGATTCTGGACGGGGATATCCAAAACGGAGACACCGTATTTGTTACCTGCGGGGAAGATAAGTTAACATTCAGGAGGAAAGAGAAATGTCAGTCGTGACAGAACTGATCGTAAACGAAGGAAACGGGAAAATCAGCTTTGGCAACTATGAGCTGGGGGCCAAGGCCAAGCTGGACAATTATGAGGTGGGAGGCGACCTGTATAAGGTAAAGACCTACCGCGATATCACGAAGCTTGAGAAGAACGGAATGTTCCTTTATGAGTCCGTTCCCGGTACGGCAGTTCACCGGTTTACCGTCGATGAGACGGGCGTGGAGTTTACCGTGGAGGCCGATAAGGACTGCCAGATTACGCTGGGGCTGGAGGAAAACCAGGAGTATATGGTGACGGCCGGCGGCGAGGAGCTGGGACCGATGTGGACCAACATGGGCGGAAAGCTGTCGCTGAGCCTGGAAATGGGGAGCGGTGTCGGTCAGACTGTAACCGTAAAGAAGTAAGAGGATTTTATGGCAAAGGAAAAAGCAACTATATTTTTCTGCAGGGAATGCGGGTACGAATCCTCTAAGTGGCTGGGTCAATGCCCCGGCTGTAAGGAGTGGAATACTATGGTGGAGGCGCCGAAGGCGCCCCGCAGCGCAGGCCGCGCAGGAGCAGCCGGCCGGAGCACAGTCTCCGGCTTTGCCGCGCAGAGCGCTCGGACGCATACGCTCCGGGAGATTACGGCGGACACGGCAGTCCGCATGGACACGGGCTTTCCCGAGCTGAACCGGGTGCTGGGCGGCGGGATTGTGCCCGGCTCTCTTTTGCTGGTGGGCGGCGATCCCGGCATCGGCAAATCCACATTGCTTTTGCAGATGTGCAAAAACCTGTCCGGGACCGGCACAGAGGTGCTGTACATATCGGGCGAGGAATCGCTGCACCAGATTAAGCTGCGGGCTGATCGCATGGGTGAGTTCACCGAGCGGCTGTCGCTGCTGTGCGAGACCAGTCTGGACCGGATTGAGCCCGTGATTGAGGAGAGCCGGCCAAAGGTGGTGATTATCGACTCGATTCAGACGATTTTCCGAGAGTCGGTGGACGCGGCCCCCGGCAGCGTCAGCCAGGTGCGCGAATCGACGATGGCGCTCTTGCAGCTGGCCAAGGGGCTGGGGATATCCATTTTCATCGTGGGCCATGTGACGAAGGAAGGGACGGTGGCCGGTCCCCGGATGCTGGAGCATATGG
>CANSWW010000020.1 GCA_947650845.1 uncultured Lachnospiraceae bacterium | reverse complement strand
CATGTCGCTTCGTCGAAACGCCACCTCCAGCCTCGCCAGAAGCTCTTCCGTGTCTTATGGTTTTCGTTTATTCCGTTATCTTCCATCCGGATGTCCGGATGCTTTATTCAGCATATCATGGATATAGGCCTTCCATATAAAGCAGAATAGATGTCCTGGATAAAATAAAGCAGCTTCTGTAGCATAAGCGGCGTCACTTCTCCAAGTCTTTCAAAAATATATGCAATGGCCCGGAGCATCTTTCCAGATACCTAAAATAGACTCTTTATACTGTCTGCTGCCGCCCTGTACTGTTCATCGATTTCCTGAACATTTTTATCAATCAGTCCGGGAATGCTCATTTCCTCACCGCATTCTGTGCATACGGCTACCGTGATTCCGAATGTATACTCTTTATCTCTTATCTTTTTTACGATGTCCTTTTTTTGCAACAGATATTCTGTGCACCCAAAAGTCATGCCGCCGCTAAATGCCTATTTTATTCGATAATCTACAAAAATTCACGCAGAAGCCGCAGCGCGTTGCCGCAGAAAATCTTCTCGATCGCATCGTCGCTGTAATGCCGACGGTGCAGCTCGGCCTCCAGCATCGGCAGGTACGAGCAGTCCTTCATCTCCAGATTATTTTCAATTCCGTCAAAATCCGAGCCAAGGGCGATCATCTCCAGGCCGCCCACCTGGCGGATATATTCGATGTGGTCGGCCATCAGGGCCACCGTACTGCGGCACAGCTCGGGCCGCTCTTTTTCATCCAGAAACGCTGCGCAGTAGTTGATGCCGGTTAAGCCGCCCCGTTCGGAAATAGTGCGCAGCATGTCGTCGGTTAAGTTGCGCACATGGCCGCACTTGGCCCGGGCATTGGAATGGCTGGCAATGAACGGGCGGGTCGTGTGACGCGCCACGTCCCAAAAACCGGCATCGGACAAATGAGAGACATCGACGATGATCCCCAGCTTCTCCATTTCCTTTAAAAACGCAAAGCCCGTTTCCTTGACTCCGTGCGTATCATTGACCCCGCAGGGATATACCACCGAGTTGTCGCCCGGCGTCACATTGGGCCACGCCAATTCGTTCTCATAATTCCAGGTCAGCGTCATAATCCGCACACCGAGCTCATAAAGCATCCGCAGCACCGACAGATTCCCCAGGCAGCAGCCGCCGTCCTCGACGGTCAGCATCGCACTGATGCGCCCGGCCTCCCTGTTCCTTTCCAGATCGTCCCAGCACTTCACCTGTCCGATTTCCTGCGGGTAATCCGCCATCAGCTGGTAAAAAATATCGATCTGCTCCAGCGCCGATACGAGCGGATTGCCTTCCTTCTCTCCCAGGTTGATAAAAGCGGCAAAGCACTGAAGCATATAACCGCCCTTTTTCAGCTTCTTTAAGTCAATATGCAGATCATTTTCCAGAAACGCCTTCGGCGTCCCTCCTTTGACTGCCCGGCGCAGCTCGCTCAAGGTATCACAGTGAAAATCCACTACTTGCATGTGTTTCCTCTTTCTTGCCCGTGTACTCAGGGCATTTTACGCACTCTTGCGATGTCTCCTCTTTCCTGCCCATATTCTCAGGGCATCGTAGCCCCCCTTGCGGTGTCTCCTCTCCCCTATTCGGGGTATGGCCACCCCTTCTCGCCGCCCGCCGCGTCAGCGCACGCCGCCCGCCGCGTACAGACATTCCCGCAGATCGGCCCGGTAATCCGCCACACCTTCGCGCAGGCTGTTAATTACTACGCCGCCGCTGCCGGTCCTGGCTGTGGAATGGATATATCTCCCTTCCCCGATATACATGGCAATATGTCCCGGAAAATACAGAAGGTCTCCCTTTTTCAGCCGCTCCGCCAAGGCGTCCTCCCGTGAAATCCGGCGTACCGGAAAGCCGTCGACGATCGAAGCGTCCCGATAGATCAAAATTCCGCTCTTCATATAGGCCATGCATACCAGCCCCGAGCAGTCGATCCCCTGCGGCGACTTGCCGCCCCAGCGGTACTGGACGCCCATATAGCGCCGCGCCTGCGCTGCCAGCTCTTCCCGGAAGCGGCCCTCGCTGCCGTCATAAAAGCGATCGAGCACAGCCGCCAGAGAAAATCCGGCTGCTCCCCCCTGCGCTTCCCGCGAACGGGCCGAAGCCGTCTCCTGCGCGACCACTACCGGCTCCGCCTCCCTCCAGAGGAAGTCCTCGCCAAAGCGCTTTTTCCCCAGGTGCTGCGTCCGTATATAACCGACCAGGTCGAACCGCCCCTCGCCCGGCTGCCCGCCGCTTTGCCGGCCGCCCGTACGCGCTTCCTGGCTTTGCCAGCAATCCGTCAAAAGCCGCACCTTTGTATACCCGTCTACTTCCGGCTGCCCTGATATCCTTTCCACCAGGGCCCCGGCCGGCAGAATCATCTGGCACACGCCCTGCACCGCCGGCAGGCTCAAAACATCCGCGAAGCCTGCTTCCACGACGGCCAGCTCACGCCCCAGATAGTCCCGAAGCCCGGCCTCCGTCATAAAATACAGATTCTCTTCCCGCACATACCCCGCATACCCATAAAACATCAAAATATGCGCCCAGCCGTCCTCGCGCCCCAGCACCTGGCAGGTCATCCCGTACAGGCCTTCGTCCGCGATCGCGGATACGGTCCCTCTTTCCGACTGCTTCGTAAAAGCCGGCTTTTCATAGATCACCGCCACCGCCTTGCGAAATACCGCAAATCTCATGCTGCGTTCCCTCTCCTCTCTTCCAAAACTCCCTGTCTCTTTGAAACGCTAAGCCCTGACCTGAGCGCCGAACTCAGCCGCCTTCGCCGCCCCCGCCGTCCCACTCTCAAACACTCCGCGAAGCCTGCCCGAAGCCGTCCTCTATCTCCCGGTCATTGGCCAGCACAAAATGTCCCTCGCGGATCTCCTGCCATTTCGGCGGATTGACATCATAATCATGGATCGACGGGTCATAGACGGTCAGCTTTTTCGTGCGCTCATGCACCGGATCGGGCATCGGGATCGCCGACTGAAGCGCCCGCGTATAGGGATGAACCGCGTGTGTAATCAGCTCCTCCGTCTCCCCCAGCTCCACGATCCGCCCTTTATGCACCACCGCGATCCGGTCCGTAAAGTACCGCATCACCGAGAGATCGTGGGCGATAAAAATGTACGTTATATTCTTTGTTTTCTGCAGGTTGGCAAGCAGATTCAGCACCTGGGCGCGGATCGACACGTCCAGCGCCGAGATCGGCTCGTCGGCAATGATACATTCCGGTTCCATAATCAGTGCCCGGGCAATCCCGATCCGCTGGCGCTGGCCGCCGGAAAACTCATGGGGAAAGCGGCTGGAAAACTCCGGCAGCAGACCGACATCCGCCAGCGCCTGCCGCACCCGCTTTAGGCGTTCTTCCTCGCTTAATTTCTGCTGGTTCATCAATCCTTCGCTGACGATATAATCAACCTTGGCCCGCTCGTTTAAGGACGCCATCGGATCCTGGAAAATCATCTGAATTTCTTTGATGACCTGCCGGTCCAGCTCGCGGCTGATTTTCCCGTTGATCTTTTCCCCTTTATAATATATGCTGCCGCCCGAGGTCGGGTGAATCCGCATAATCGCCCGGCCGATCGTCGTCTTGCCGGAGCCGGACTCGCCGACGATGCCAAACGTCTCTCCCCGGTATACCTGGAAGCTGACGCCCCGCACCGCTTCAAAGGCCTTTTTGCCCTTGCCAAAGGTCACATGCAGATCCTGCACATCCAGCAAAACCTGCGGCTTTTCTCCCGTCTCCGGTTCGACCGGCCGGCCAATCCCGTTTTTCATATCCGGACTCATCGGTATACCTCCTCCAAATTCTTTAAGTTGCGGATGGCCTCCGGCGGATCGACCTTCGGCGCCCGGGGATCTAACAACCAGGTTTTCGCCTTGTGCGTCGGGCTGACTTCAAAATAGGGCGGCTCCTGCAGATAATCGATCCGCAATGCCCGCGGGTTGCGCGGCGCAAAGGCGTCCCCCGTAATCTTTTTAAACAGGCTGGGCGGCGTCCCCTTGATCGTGAACAACTCCTCGCCCCTCTGCCCCAGCTGCGGCAGAGAGGACAAGAGCGCCCAGGTATAGGGATGTTTCGGATCGTAGAAAATCTCCTCCGCCATGCCGATCTCCACAAAATCACCGGCATACATGACGGCTACCCGGTCCGCGATATTGGCGACCACCCCGAGATCGTGCGTGATAAAGACAATCGTCAGATGGTACTTTTCCTTGAGCTCCTTTAGCAGATCAATGATCTGCGCCTGAATCGTCACATCCAGCGCCGTCGTCGGCTCGTCGCAGATCAGGATCTTCGGATTGCAGGCCAGGGCGATCGCGATCACCACCCGCTGGCGCATTCCGCCGGAAAACTCATGCGCAAACTGCCGGCAGCGCCGCTCAGGCTCCGGAATTCCCACATCCTTCAAATATTCAATGACCCGGGCCTGCACCTCTTTCGCGCCCTGAATCTCCTGGTGCAGACGGATCGCTTCCGCGATCTGCGCGCCGATGGATTTCAGCGGATTTAAGCTGGTCATCGGATCCTGCATAATCATCGCGATCTCGCCGCCGCGGATTTTCTGCCAATCCTTTTCTTTTTTCAGCTGCGCCAGATCCTGCCCATTGTAGAGAATCCGGCCCGAGGATATGAAACCGTTGGCATCCAGAAGGCCCATAAAGGTCTTGGTGAATACCGATTTACCGGAGCCGGACTCGCCGACGATCGCCAGGCTCTCGCCCTTGCAGACATCCAGCGACACATTGCGGATCGCGTGAAGCTCCTGATCCCGCAGACGGAATTTTACATTTAAATCTTTGACCGATAAAATAATCTCCTGCGCCACGCTACCACCTCCTACCTGTGATTCTTCGGATCGGCCGCGTCGGAAAAAGCGTTGCCGATGATATAAAATGAAATGGTCACGATCGATAAAATCAAGGTCGGATAAATCAGCTGATACCGCTGGGAAGCGTTCATCATCACGACGCGGCCCTCCTCAATCAGCCGCCCCAGGCCGGGCGTCGTCGCCGGCAGGCCCAGGCCGATATAGGTAATAAACACTTCACTGCCGATCGCGGCCGGGATCGACAGCGCCATCCGCAGCATAATGACCGACACCAGATACGGCAACAGGTTTTTCATCACCAGGCGATACGTCGGCGTCCCCAGGCAGCGGCTGGCCAGGTTGTAGTCGCGGTCACGGATAATCAGGATCTGATTGCGGATAAAACGGGCCATGCCGATCCAGCCGGTTAAGCTCATCGCAAAAATCAGCGTCTTTACGCTGGGCGTCATAATATAGGCGATGAGGATCAGGATAATCGTATGCGGGATGTTGTCCAGCACATTATAGATTTCGGTGAACAGAAAATCCAGCCGCCGCAGATACCCCCACAGCACGCCTACCGTGATACCGATCACGGCCTCCACAAGCGCCACCGAAAACCCGATGAACAGAGACGTCCGTGTCCCGGTCCAGATCCTGGCCCACAGATCCTGCCCGATGCTGTTGGTGCCAAACCAGAAGTCCGCTCCCGGCGGCACGTTGCGCAGCGGAATAAAGCGCTCCGCATCCGTATTTACCAGATTCGGATCCATCTGGCCCGGCAGATAGGGCTGGATCACCGTAAAAATCAGGATTGCCAGCATAATAATCAGCATCAGCACCGCGCCCTTGTTCTTCAAAAACATCCGAAACGTACTGCCCCAGTAGGAGTAATTGCTGTAGCCGGTTTTTTCTCCCTCTTTCTCGTCATACTCCGCAAAGGAAAACAGCTCCTCGTCGCTAAGCTCCCGGCTGCGTACTTCCTTTTCCGTCTGCGCCGTTATGCTCTCTTCCAGATTTCTTGACAATTTATCTTTGATCGATGCCATCAGCGTCCGCCCTCCTTTGCTCCCAGACTGATCCGCGGATCGAGGACCGTCATCATAATATCTCCCAGCAAAAGGCCGATTACGCCTACCGTCGCGTACAAGAGGACGATGGCCTGCACCATGTTGTTGTCGCTGTTCTTGATTACCGTCACCAGCAGGCCGCCCATGCCGGGGATGCTGTATAACGATTCGACATAAATCGACCCAATGACCGTATTGAGGAAGGAGGACGGCAGATACTGCACCAACGGCACAAAGGCGTTGCGGAATACGTGACGAAACATGATCGTATTGCCGGACGCCCCCTTGGCCCTTGCCAGGCGGACGTAATCCTTATTCAGCTCATCCACCATATAGCGGCGCAGCCACATCCCGTAGTAGGCGATGTTTCCCAGCGACATGGACAAAATCGGCAAAATCCAGCTCTTGGCATTGCCGGCCTCAAACAAAAGCGGAATTCCCAGGATCGTCGTCCCGTACATCTGAATGAACAGGTAGTACACGGCCGCCGGCACCGCCTGGATGAACACGATAAAGAGAGTTCCCGCCTTGTCAAAAAACCGGCCCTTGAAGCGGGCCATCATCGTCCCCAGCGGAATCCCCAAAAGCAGCGACACCAGGATTGAAAAGCTCCCCAGCTTGATCGAAATCGGCAGCTTATCCCGCAAAACCTGGGTCACCGGCACATTTTCCCGGTAGGAATGGGACACGCCGAGATCCCCCCGAAACAGCCCCTGGAAAAAATGGACGAGCTGTACCGGCATCGGATCCAAAAGCCCCTGTTCCTTCAGTCCTGCCTGAATCTGCGAATCCGTCATCTTATCAAAGTTTTTAAAATAGCCCTCGATCGGCATCAGCCGCATCAGGACAAAGACGACGCAGATGATGATAAACAGCGTAATCAGAGAGCGGGAAATCCGCTTCGCCAGATATTTCACCATACCCTTTTCCTCCTTGATCCTTTTCTCTGATAAAAGCAGAATCCTCCTCTGCGCTTATCAAAGACAAGGAAGCAAACGGCAGGTACAGGAAATCCCGTACCTGCCGTTATTGCCCTTTCTAAACGTTAAAAATGCAGGCGTTGTTTTTATCCGTGTCCGCTCTGTGAGCACAGCTTCGGCTTAATGCTCGGCCAGCCCCGCCTCGTACTCCTCCATAGAGATAGGGTTCTCGTATACCTTCTGCCCCTTATAGCGCAGGTTGGAGACGCCGCAGGAAGCGCACTGGCCTTCCCACACGTTCAACTTCGATACTACGAAGTTGCTGACGCTCACTCCGTA
Organism: uncultured Lachnospiraceae bacterium; assembly: GCA_947650845.1. GTDB lineage: Bacteria > Bacillota > Clostridia > Lachnospirales > Lachnospiraceae > RGIG7193. The sequence continues at coordinate 13,452 of CANSWW010000020.1, read as the reverse complement.
AGGAACGGCCAGCGCGTGGTCGATCAGGTACGCCTCGGCCTCGGCAAACGCAGCGAAGCGGGCATCCAAATCGTCGGTAATCGCCTTTGCCGCCTCTACGAGGGCAAAGTATTCCTTCACGGTCTCGGCGGAGGCCATGTTGTCCTCAATCGCATAGGCCAGGTAGGCGTAGCGGCTGCCGCGGTTGTACGTCCCGTCGCCGTTCGCCGCCTGATAGAACGGATCGGTCCAGGTTTCCGGATCCGCATAGTCCGCGCCCCAGTTGCACAGCATCAGCATATAGTCGCTGGCACGACGCACCGCGCCCAGGAATCCGGTCGAAGGGCCTGCCTCCACGATCACGTCGATATAATCGCTGCCTAACACCGACTCCAGCTGCTGCTCTAAAACGACGCATTCCTCCTCCCAGTTGGTCGTCGAAGGATTGTAACGTACCAGTACCTTGACCGGAAATGTCACGCCCTCGGCCGCCAGCTCGGTCATCGCGGTTTCCTTATACTGCTTCGCCAGCTCCTCATTGTAGGAATCATTGGCCATGATCTCGGCAAAGGCCGGCTGCTCGGTGTAATCCTGTCCGCTCTCCGCATTGATGGCAAAGCCGGCCGGCGTAATCGTGTTCTCCATGAAATTCTCCGGCTCGATATTGTCGCCGGTATTGACATAGATCGTCGAAATACGGTTGATCGCATGGCGCAGGGACTGGCGGAAGTTCTCGTTATTGACGGCCAGCTCCCAGTTCCAGGGCTCGTACTCGTCGCTCATGCTGTAGCCTTCCATGCCCTCGCGGTAGCAGTCCTCATTGAGCTTCTTTACGTTAAAGTTAAAGCAGTAGAAATAAGAGTAATCCAGGGAAGGGCGCTCCATGCTGACCATATTGCTGGTTGCCGGATCCTGCATCCAGGAATCCACCACATCCGAACCCAGGGCCGTGTAGTCGATTTCCCCTCTCTTGGCCATCTCCGCGCCGATGGTATCGGCCTCGGCATTGTAGGTGCGCTGAATCGTCTCGATATAGACATGCTCCGCGTCCCAGTTGGTGGTATTTTTCTTGTATACCATCTGCACCTGCGGCTCAAACGTCTCTATGTAATACGCGCCGCAATAATACATGGTGTCGGCCGAGGTCGCAAAGCTCGCGCCCAGCTCCTCTAACTGCGGGCCGTACGCGGGCATAAAGCACACATAGGTCAGAAGCGACAAGAAATACGGCGCGCCTTTTTTCAGCGTGTACTGAAGCGTCAGCTCGTCGACCGCCTTTACCCCTACTTCCGAGAAATCGATCGGGTCGGCGTCCCCGGCCTGCCCGTCATAGTATTCGGACGCATTGAGAATCGTATCAAATACGATGTAGGCCGTGCCGCTGTCATAGGAAGGCGTCAGCACGTATTTGAGCGCGTCTACAAAGTCCTGGGCCGTCACATCCGCCACCGCGGCGCCGGTCTGATCCACCCACTTCATGCCCTCGCGCAACTTAAACGTCCAGGTCATGCTCGCTTCGTCGTAACTCCACTCCGTCGCCATGCCCGGCTGCGGGACCATATCGCCGCTGCTGTCATACTCGATCAGCGTGTCGATGACATTGGCGCCCACGGCCTGCTCGTTCGTAGACGAGGATGTCAGATAGTTCAAGGTCTCCACCTCGCCCGAATACAGGACACGATACGCCGAGCCGTCCGAAGCCGCGCTGCCGCCGCCGTCACCGGAGGTACCCTGCGTCTCCGCCGCGCCGGCCGTCCCGGCCTGCGTAGCATCCGTCCCGCCTGAGCATCCCGTCAGTGCGGACAATCCCATCGCCATACACAAAAGCATGGCAATCCATCTTTTTTTCATAATCCTTTCCTCCTCTTCCTGCCCCTCTTTGGCGGGCGTTTTGTACGCCTGCGGGGCGTTTTCTTATTACTCTTACTCTTGCTTCCGGGCGTCCCCGGCTTTCCGTGTCCGCCTTGTATGTGAATCCCGCCTCAAGAGGTGAAGCAGGGCGCACTTACGATTCCCAGGCCCGGCGTCCGGTTCATACGGATCCACGGGCCGTCATAGACAGGGCCGCCCTCATAGGGGTCGGTACGGCACAGCGAGGGGCCGTCTAAATCCGCGCGAGTGATAATCCCCCTGGCCGCCGCCAGATGCGCCGCCGCGCTGACCGCGATCTTGCTCTCCAGCATACAGCCGATCATGCATTCCACGCCAAAGCTCTCCGCCACCGCGCAGATTTTCAGCGCTTCGTGGATCCCGCCGGCCTTCATCAGCTTGATATTGATCAGGTCGGCCGCCCGCCCCTGAATCAGGCGGATTGCGTCTTGCGTGGAAAACACGCTCTCATCGGCCAGAATCGGCGTCGCGACATGGGCCGCCACATACTGCATCCCCGCAAAATCATGGGCCTTCACCGGCTGCTCGACCAGCTCGATGTCCAGCGCCCGGTCCTCCATTGCGCGGATGATGCGTACCGCTTCCTTCGCGCCCCAGCCCTGGTTGGCGTCCACACGCAGGCGGACCGCCGGCCCCACGGCGCGTCGGATCGCCTCGATGCGGGCCACGTCGGCCAGGCCCTCCTTGCCGACCTTAATTTTCAGGATGCGAAAGCCCTCCTTGACCGCCTTCTCACTGTCCGCGACCATCTCCTCGATCGGATTGACGCTGATCGTCAAATCCGTCTCAATCTCAGCGCGCCGGCCGCCTAACACCTCATACAGCGGCTTCCGACAGCTCTGGGCATACAGGTCATAGACCGCCATATCCACCGCCGCCTTCGCCGACGTGTTTTTCAGAATACAGCCGTGCAGGCGTTCCATGATACCGTCCAGGTTTTCGATTTCCATCCCCATGATCGACGGGGCGATAAACTCCTCGATCGCACAGCGGATCGAGCCCTTCGTATCCCCCGTGATGACAGCGGTCGGCGGCGCTTCTCCAAAACCGGTTCGGCCGTCGTCGGCCGTGATGCGCACCACCAGGTCGTTCACCGCATCCACGGTGCGCAGAGCCGTCTTAAACGGCGTCACCAAAGGGATGCTTACTTCTCCTACCTCGATTCGGGATATCTTCATACCGGCCTTCTCTCTGTTCTTTGGTTCTGTTTCCTCGCATCAGGCATTCGCCTTGTAGAGCAGCAGCGAAATCTCCGCCATCTCCCGCTCGTAGGCAGCCACATCCGTTTCATTGCCGCAGAATACCAGCACGAACGGCTTTTTTGTAAAAATGACGCCGACGTCATGGGTAATTCCCGTATCCTCCCCGGTCTTATGGGCGATCGCCGCATGATCGGGGATCGTATGAATGTAAAAGGGAATCTTGCCGTTCAGGCGCTGATCCTTCAAAATCCGCAGCATATCGGCCGAAGCCTCCGGACTTATGAGCGTCCCCTGCGCCATGCGCGCAAGGAGGTCGCCGACCTCGGCTGCCGTGATATAGTTCTGAATCCCCCGCGCCGATTTCTCCGCGTCGTACATCCGGCGGTTTAGAATCGTCTTAGTAAAGCCCAGCGAGCGGATGCCCTCGTTGACCGCCTCTTCCCCCAAAAGCTCAATCATATAATTGGTCGCGCTGTTATCGCTTAAGATAATCATCAGCGTATACAGATCCTCTACCGTCGCCTGCAGACCGTCGTGCATATAGGTCAGCGCCCCGCAGGAGGGAACGCATCGGTCCTTATGTATTGTCACCAGACGATCCTTATCAAGACGGCCGGCCGCCATCTGGCGATACGCTTCCGCCAGGATAAACAGCTTAATCACGCTGGCCGCCATCATCGGCTCCTCCTCGCGGAAGGCAATGCACTCGTCCGTGGTCAGATTTTTATAATAAAACGCGATTCTACCGGGAAGGGCAGAAAGCCTGGACAGGATTTCGTTTTTCATGTGATCGCAGCTCCCCTGGGAAATGGTTTTTCTAAGAAATTTTCTATCATAGAACTTGCCTATAAGAAAAAAAGTAGCATGCAAAATAAGCAGCTACCCCATCGCAACCAATTCCGTCTTTCCTATCAAGTATAGCGGGTTTTAGGCCCAAAAGCAAGCACTTTTTTGTATGACGCAAGGCCGGGCGCCCCAAAACGGGGCGCCCGGCGCATTTTATTGTTACCATTCACAGCTACGCTGTTTATGGCAACGAAATGACGACTGTGAATGGTAACATTTTATTCCCTGTCAGGAAAAAATCTTATTGACCACCGCGTGGATCCCAGGGATCCTCGCTTCTTCCCCACGGCTGACCCGCAGCACTCCCATCACGGCTAACAGCAGCACGATCAGAGATACCACCGACGCACAGAACCCCAGGATTGCGCTGATCCCGGTCCCCAAAAACGGAATCCAGGTCACAATGCCAAACAAACCGACGATTACGGACACCAGCGCGTTTACCAGCCCCAGGAAAAACGCTTCCATCGTCTGGCGGGACGTCCACTCGTCCTTCTCGGCCGCGATGGCGAAGATTGTAATCAGACCGCACAGCATGGTCTGTCCAAAGATTGCCAATACAAAGGCGATTGCCGGGTAAAACCACAGGTTAAATCCATAGTTGCTTTTTCTCATTTCGTATCCCTCCTAGTTTTTCTCCTATATGGCCAAGCTGTCCGGCCATTTTGGCACACGGCCGGCGTGATGCTGCCGGACGCATTTCTCATTTTAGTCTTATTATATTGAAAATGCAAGGAAAGCGCTCAAATCTTTCGCAAATCTTAATCTTCGAAATAAATGAAAACAGCCTGTCCGCCTACAATATACGCCGGCCGGGAACGCTCCCAGCCGGCGTCTGCCGATTTTATTCATTTTAAAAGCATACTGCCGGGCCCTATGCCCGGTATTCAAATACTTTCAGCTTATCCAGCACCCACGGATATTCCTCATCCTCATAAATCGTCAATGTCAGAACCCTTGAAAAATCCAGCGACAAGACTCCCAGGGCTGATTTGGCGTCGATCTCCACCCGTCCGACGGACAGGTCATACTCGCCCGGCAGCGTCTGCATCAGGCGGTTAAATTCCAGGACCCTTTCCCTGGTTGAGAATTTAATCTGGATTTCTTTCATGCTTCCTGCACCCCTTTCTATGAAAAATACCTTCTGTTTTTCAGGCCTTCCAAGGCGCGCCGGCCTTGGTATTTCCTGATTTCAGTTTACGTGTCCGACGCGAAAATGTCAACTGCTTTTTCAATACATTGTCAATTCTTTCCCGGCCCTCTTTGTATGCAAAAAGGTCCCCTCTTTGCGATTGACTTCCCGTGGGAAATTGTGCTATACTCGGATTGTTTCATACGGAATCAAAGGACTATCGTTGTGATTTCGGTTCTATCCTTTCGTAGAAAATCCGTTTTTAAAACTTAGGCAGCGCTATATGAGAAAGGACGCACATATATGAAAGATTTTGTCATTTTTACCGATGGCGACGTGGACTTGCCGGACGCTTATTTGGCGGACGTATCTTTTTTGCCCCAATATTATTATTTTGACGAAAGCACCGTCTACGGGGATGAAAAAAAACTGACGCGGGATGAATTTTTTGACCAGCTCAGCCGGCAGCGGGCCTACACCTCCGGCGTAAATCCCGCCCTCGTCCAGCAGCGATTTGAACAGACGCTTAAAGCAGGCAAGGACATCTTATGCATCACCGTTTCCTCCGGTTTAAGCGGTTCCCATAATACCATCTGCATGACCGCCGCCGCCCTGAGGGAACAATATCCGGAATGCACGATCGAAATAATCGACTCCTTAAGCGCCAGCCTGGCGAGCGGCTTTCTCTGCATCGACGCGGTTGAAATGAAGCGGCAGGGAAAAACGCTTCCCGAGACCGCCGAAGAAATCCGCCGCCGCGTCGGGCTCATTGACATTTTCTTTGTGGTGGATGATTTCAAATATCTGGTACAGGGCGGACGCGTCTCGCCGGCCGTTGGCAAGATCGGCGATTTTCTTGATATCAAACCGATCCTCACCATGCGGGAAGGAAAAATCGAGCCGTATAAAAAGACGCGCGGACTGGGCGTTGCCCTGCAGAATATCAAACGCATTGCCGAGGGTCGTAAAGCCGCCCGTCTGGGCGCGATCTATGTAGGTAATACCGCGCTGTTTGAGAAATGTAAAAATCTCATCAACGGCGACTGCGAGGCGGCTCTAAACCTGATTGTTTCTTCTCATGTCGGTCCCAACACAACCGGCGTCGCCATTGAATGGGCTGAGCCGGCACAGCAGAGCAGGTAGGACGGCACAGGCCCCGCAAATGCTTTGATCGTCTCCCCGTACATATGAATAAGCCAAAGGGCGCGGCGCACGGACGCTTTTACATCCGTGCCTGCCGCAGCCGTTTCAGCGCGCCCTCCAGCTGCTTTCGCGTACTCGCCAGGTTCATTCGTGCAAAGCTCTCGTACCCTTCCCCATAGTTGCTCCCCGGATCCACATGGAACAACGCCCGCTCCACCAGGCTGCGCTCCAGCTCCGCCCCCTGCTTCGCAAGCGCCGAAAAATCAATCCAGCACACAAAGGCCCCCTCGTTCTTCATCACGGGAAACTGCGGCAGGTTCTCTTCCATATATTGATGTACAAACGCACTGTGCCCGCGAATCTCCTGTGTCGCCGCCCGCAGCCATTCAAGCCCCTCCGGCGAATACGCCCCCATGGTCGCCGCATAGGCGCAAGGGTCGATGCTCCCATAGTGATCCCGGTCGCGCTGTCTCTGAAAACATTCCCGCAGTCTCTTATCAGGAATAATAAGATTCGCATGGTTCATCCCTGTACAGTTAAAGGCCTTGCCAAGCGACGTACAGGTAATCGCGCAGGGACTCCCCTCCGAGAGCGAAGCATACGGCGTCACCGCCGCCCCCTCCAGGACAATCTCCGCAAATATTTCATCCGAAAACACAATCGTGCCATAGCGCCTTGACAGCCGCGCCACCTCTAAAAGCTCTTCCTTTGTAAAAACACGACCGCTCGGGTTATGAGGATTGCACAAAATGAGCAGTCGGTTCCTGCGGTCGGCCATCTGCCGCTCCAGCCCCGCCAAATCCATGTAATACCGGCCGCCCTCCGGCCGCAGCGGATTGCACACTGTCTCCCGCCCCAGCCGGTCGGCCGCCTGCTTGTATCGCGTATAATACGGCGGCTGCACAATGATCCGCTCATCCGGCGCCACAAACGCGCGGATACAGGTCGCCACCGAAAAAATCGTTCCATATGCCGTCGTCACCCATTCCGGCCGAATATCCCAGTCCCGCGCCTCCCTCATCCACCACGTAACCTGCGCCAGATACCCCTCATCTTTTAACGTAAAGCCAAACAAACCGTTTTTCGCCGCTTCCATGACCGCCGCCGTCAAAGACGGCGCCGTCGCATAATCCATCTCCCCGGCCGCAAAGCTGACCAGCCCGCGCTCCAAAAGCGCCCGCGGCGTCATCGACCGTTTCAGCGAACCGCAATTTTCCCGCTGCACAATCGTCTCAAAATCATATTGCATTTCCCTTTTCCCTCATCCTCATATATTTGTCCCTGATCGAACGAAATGAAAGCCGCCCGCCCCGCAGGGGCATGAATTCGGTGTACCCGCTAGCGTGTCCCCTGTCGGACGCAGTCCGCCCGCAGCCGGAACCGGTAGCGCGTGCAAAGCCCCTCTCCCCGGTCGTCCGGGCCACTCTCCTCCAGCCGCTCAAAAACGCCGCCAAACAGCTCCGGCGGCGGAACCATCAACGCCCCGTTTTTCATCTCCTCATAGGCCGTAAGGCCCTCCTCCCCCAGCTCCTTTTCCAAAAGCCTTTGGTACTCCTCCTCCGTCTGCTTTTCAGCCGGGCCGTGGCACAGCGCCAGCACGATATCGTCCAGGCTGCGCGCCCCGCCGGAGGCCTCCCGCAGCTGCGCATCCGTCCGTGCCAGGTAAAAGAACCCTCTCCCGTACGGCATCCGCTGCGCCGCGCTGTCCTCCCAATAATGCCTTCCCGCCTCCAGATTCGCCGTCAAACGGTACGGATTGCCAAAATACGGCGCACAGCGCCGGTTCAGCGCCCGCTCCGTGTGGCCATAGCCCGTAATCCCGGCGCGAAGCGGCAAAACAATGCTGTAATACTCCGCACAGCCCTCCACATACCAGGTCGCCGTCCCCGCCGGCTCATCCCGCATCGTCGGCCAATTGTGCACCATCTCATGCGCCAGCAAATCCATCAGGCTGTCCACCGTCGGCGCCATCGCGTCGCTGTACCCAAAAAGGAACGAACGCTGCCCGGCCGTCCCATGCCCGCTGTCGTCAAAGGGGTCCTTGCGCACAAAAATACGGTACGGCTTCTCCTCCGTCTCCCCAAAAAACTCCTTCATATAGGCAAACAGCCTGAGGAGCCGCCCGGCCGCCTCCGCCGCGTCAAAGGGCGGCTCGCCGAACCAGTACATCCCAAAATCCTGCGCAGCCTCCTTTTTCAGCGCCCCGCAGGCATAATAGCTGTAAAGCAGCTCCTCCCTGGAAGCCGTCCGCTCCCCGTCGCCCTCAAAAAAAGCGCAGGCAGCCGAACACCCCTTTGGCATGGCCGACAAATCCCAATAAAGCCCCGCCTGCGCCCGCTCAAACGGCGGCAGCGCCAAAAACGCCACCCCCGCCCCGTTCACGCCGCCCGGCTCGGCCCTAAAGTCAAACAGCGGCGCGCTGTGCCCCTCCGGCCCCACCCGCCGCGGCCACACACGGTAGCGGTACTCATAGCTGCCGACCATTCCCTCCACGGCCAGAAACCGAATCGTCTGAATGTGCGGGCTGGCCTCCTGGCGGGTTGTCTCGCAAGAAAAAGAATCTTTTTTGTTCCCTTCCATCAAGCCCTCTTGACCCGGTGGCCCTCCACACACGCTCTGCGCAAACGAAACCTCTCCCATCTCACAGCAGGGTACACCCACGATGGTTTCCGTCATCTCCGCCAGGATCTCCCCGGCGGCCAATTTTCTCCCCGGCTGTTCCACCACCACCCGGATATCCATAAAAGCCACGTCCGGCCCAGAGCCCTCCGGCTGCGGCCGGATATACACATCTACCCTCATGCTGCTCCTTTCCTCTGTTTGCCCGTGTTTCCAGGGCATAATGGGACACCCCTGCGGTGTTTCCTTAATTAACGCCGTGTTCCCAGGGCATAATGGGACACCCGCCCTACCGGCACAGGTATATCCCGCAGGCCACGTCCTCGACCGCCTGCCCCAGCGCGTCAAACAGCGTAATCTCCTCCGGCGAAGTACGTCCGGCCACCCTTCCCAGCAAAAGTTCGCCCAGGCTCCCCCGGATATGGTCCTCGCCGATCAGGCCCTCCTTTAGCGGGACCAGGTACTCGCCGCTTTCCTTACGGCAGGCCTCCGTCTCATCGGCAAAGAGCCTTGATACCTGTACCAGCCGCGACGTCACCTCGCGCGTCGTCGGCGTAAACGTGCCGACCGCATTGACATGGGCGCCCGGCTTGACCCACTCCGCCTCCAGATAGGCCTCCTTCGCCGGGCTTACCGTGCAGATGATATCCGCCCCCTCCACGGCCTCCCGTACCGAAGCGCAGACCCGGATATCCACCGCAAACCTCTCCTCCATCTCCCGGGCAAAACGCTGTGCCGCCTCCGGAAACAGGTCATATACCGTCACCGTTTTTACCGGCCGCACGCACAGCATCGCCTCCAAATGCGAGCGCGCCTGCGCCCCCGCCCCGACCAGCGCCAGGTGCGGCGATTCCGGCCGCGCCAGCAAATCCGTCGCCACCGCGCTCACCGCCCCGGTGCGGATCTGCGTAATCGCGCCCGCGTCCGCCAGCCCCACGACCTGCCCGTGCGCCGCCTCAAAAATCATCACATAGCCGATATGCGACGGGAACCCTGTCCCCGCGTTCTGCGGGCAGGCCACGACAATCTTGCTGCCGTAAAAGCCCTCCGCCCCCAGATACGCCGGCATAAAGCCAAACTTCTCCCCCTGGGGCAGCACATGGATCGAACGCAGCGGCTGGAACGCCGTCCCCTCCGCCAAGCCCTTCAGCGCCTCCCGCATCAGCCCGATACAGGTGCCCATATCCAAACGTTCAAAAACTTCCTTCGCCTCTACAATCTTCATCCGTTGCCTCCTCGCTTACATGGATTTGCCCGTGCCCTCAGTACATAATGCGGCGCCCAAACGCCGCCCGGCACATGTCTTTACTTTCCTCCCCCCCTGTGATACACTGATACCATCATCACCTTTTGGCCCCTGGTACCATAACATATATACTATCTCCCGCGGAGGAAACCATGGCTTCCAAAAAAGACACCGCCTATTACGCAATCCTCAACTCCATCATCAACGGCTCCATCAGCAGCCAGCAGCTGATCCAGGAGCAAGACTGCGCCAACACCTACGGCATCAGCAAAGTGCTCGCCCGCGAAGTGCTCCAGCGCCTCTGCCATGAAAACTATCTGCAAAGCTATCCCCGCAAGGGCTACATGGTACGCGAAATCACCCCCGCCGAATGCCTCCAGAGCCAGCAGGTGCGCTACCAGCTCGAAGCCTACTGCATCCGCCTGCTGGTCCGCCAGGGAAACCCCGACGAAATCCGCTCCCTCTACGCCCTCTGCCAAAGCGAAGGCTCCCCCGCCGACCCCCGGCACCCCCATCTCACCAACAACACCCTGTTCCACCTGCGCCTGGCCTCCCTCACCGGCAACCGCTTCCTCGAAGAGGCCCTCCAGGCCTATTTAGACCATGCCAGCCGCTGCGTCGTCATTTTCCACTACCCGACCGCCACGCAGCTGCATTACTCCAACCGCCACAAGGAAATCTTGGATGCCATCCTGGCCAAGGACATTCCCGCCGCCCTCTCCTACCTCTGTGAGGATTTAATGGTAGACCCCGGCGAGGTCTGATCTCCGGAATTTTCCATCCCCGGGCCGCCTACCCGTTTACCTGCAGCCGCCCCACCAAAAGCTCCGGCCCGCCCAGATAATACAGCCCCGTATAAAACCGCCGGAACGCCACCGTATCGCCGACCGCCTCCACCTCCTGTAAAAGCCCCGCCAGATTGCCGGTAATCGTCAGCGAATTCAGCACCCCCGCCGGCTTGCCGCCCACGACCCGTACCCCATTGCAGGGAATCGCAAAATCCCCGTTCCCAATCTGGATTGAATGAAACGGGTCGTATGTCTCCGTAATCCAAACCCCGTCCCCCAAACGCGAAAGCATCTCCTCCTCCCCCATCGTCCCCGCGCAAATATAACAGATGTTCGGAATTGCCGTCACCCCCGTCGGCAGCCCCGAAAAAAATCCCTCGGCCCGCCCCGCGTTCCCCGTCGGCTCCTCGCCAAAAAACGCCGCGCTCGCCAGATTATGGAGCCTCCCCGTTACCACCCCGTCCGTCAGCAGGCGATGCTCCCTCGCCCATACCCCCTCGCTGTCCAACGTACGCCCATATCCGCATCCGGCCACCGCCGGCGCGTCACAGATGGAAAGCAGCCCCGAAGCCGCCTTCTCCCCCATGCGCCCGCACAAAAAGGAATTCTCCCGCTGCCAAAGGCGGCCGCTGAACGCCTGCCACAGCGTAATCATAATATTGTAAACCGCCTCCCGGCTCAAAAGCACCCGGTACACCCCCGAAGCAAACGGAACCGCCGCCCCCTTCGCCGCCAGGCTGCGCCGCAGGCTCCGGCTCAAATCATCCCGCTTCCCGCGAAGCTCCCCCGCACCCTCCAGCGAAGCATACCAGGACGCGTTATAAAAAGCCCCCTCCTTCTGCAGCACCATGTCCACCGACACATCCGTCCACCGGCGCACGCCCTTACGGCTAAGCCCCGCCGAATTGACAACCCAATTCTCCGTCTCATAAAAGGAAACCGTCGCCTCCGCTTCCGCCACGAGGCTGCTGCCCGCGCGCGCCCAGCCCTCAACCATCGCCCCGATTTGCAGCCCCTCGGCCACCGAAGGAAAATCCCGTGCCCCGGCCGCCTCCGTCCCGGCAGCCTCCCCTTCCCGGGCAGCACCGGCCACCGGCGCCCCCGCCGCGTTTTTCCTGTCCTCTTTCGCTAAAAGGAACTCTTCCTCCGCCGGCCGGCCGCCCCCCAGTGCCCCGCCGGCCGCCGCCTCGCGAAGCACCGTAAGCGGTTCGTCCTCCAGCTTCTGCGTAAACGCAAAGCCGCTGCCGCCGCCCGCTCCCGCCGCCCGCACCGACACCGTCGTCACATCCGAGCTGCCCGAGCCGGCCAGCCCCCCGTCCTTCACCGTCAGCGAAAGGATCTTCTCCCGCCGGCCCTCCGCCTCCGCCGCCCGGATATCCGCAGGAAGCGCCCTGCAGGCCTCCCCGTAACGCTCCATAACCGTTCCCTTTCCCATCACGCTTCCTCCCCTCCTATGCTCATCTCCCGGATCCGGATCCGCGGCTGAAACGACGTCACCGGGCAAAGCCCCGAGGCCGCCCCGCAGAAGCCGCCCCCGTCATATCCCTGGACGCCGCCCACCCCGTCCACATTTTTCAACAGCTCCGGCCCCTTGCCCGTCAGCATCAGGCCCTTCACCGGAACCGTAAGCTCCCCGTTCTTAATCCAATACCCCTCCGCTACCTCCAGCGAAAACTCCCGGCCCCCGCTGCCGCCGCCAAAGCTCTTCACATACAGCCCTTCATCGATCGAAGAAAGCAAATCCGCCTCCGCATCCTCCCCCACCTCCAGATACGTATTGCTCATACGCGAAACCGGCGCATACATATACCCCTGCCGCCGCCCGCTCCCCGTAGAAGCCATCCCGAGCTTCCTGCCCCCCAGGCGGTCGCACAGGTACCCCTTCAAAACGCCCCTCTCGATCAGTACGTTCCGCTGCGTCCGGTGCCCCTCGTCATCGACCGACCGGCTCCCATAGAGCCCCGGGATCGTCCCGTCGTCAATCAGCGTCACCTTCTCCGAGCCGACCCTCTGCCCCAAAAGCCCTTCGTACTCGCTCGCATGCCCGCTGATCGCCGACGCCTCCAGCGGATGCCCGCAGGCCTCATGCCACAGCGTCCCACAGACCCCCGCCTCCATCACCACCGGCACCCGGCAGGCCCGTACCCGCCGCCCGTCAAACGAAGCCGCCGCCCCCGAAAGCATTTCCCGCACCGCCCCCAGCACCGGCTCCAGGCAATCGTACGCCTCCCACCCCTGCGGCCGCGTATAATCCCCCCAGCCGGACTTTCTCTGCCCGCCCCGCTCCAGCACATACGTAAAGCGCAGCCGGTTTGTTACCCTCTCATCCTCTACATACAGCCCCTCGCTGTTGGCCACCGTAATGTGCTGCTCCCTGGCAAACTGCGCCACCTCCAGCTGCCGCAAATCCGCGCAGCACGCCCGCGCCGTCTGCCCTGCCTCTAAAACCAGCGCAGCACGCTCCTTTCCCGGCACCGCCGAAGGCCGCACCCGGAACGGGTTCGGGTTTGCGTAGCGCTCCCGCCTAAAAGAAGCCCTGCCCGGGGCGCCGTTGGCCAAAGGCGCCAGGCCGCCGCTTCCCGGCGCTCCGGCCGCGGTCCCGGCAGC
>CANSWW010000019.1 GCA_947650845.1 uncultured Lachnospiraceae bacterium | reverse complement strand
AATTCCACACAGATCATTCATTTGATTGATAAAATTTTTATATCATCCCTATAAAGATATTTTTTCAGTCAATTAAATGTTCAGTTTGTTTGTCAAATAATTACCGTATATAATGAAACTGTACAAAGAAAACACACATTTCAAGGGAGGGATACAAGACATGGCAAAGCAGATTTCTCGACGTGATTTTCTGAAGGGAAGCGTAGCCGGAGCCGCCGGCCTGGCCGCCGCCGGTTTATTCGGCTGTGCTTCCGGCGCGGATACGACGACCGCCGCGCCGGCGACAAGCGCTGCTGCGACACGGGCTTCGGAGACACAGGCTCCGGAAACGACGGCCTCAGAGACACAGGCTCCGCAGGCTCTTTCTGTTTCGTTCGACAAGGAAGTCGATTTCCTGGTCGTTGGCTATGGCCTGGCCGGTGAGGCCGCCGCGCTTGAGGCCAACGACATTGATCCGAATGCTTCTGTTTGCATTCTTGAGAAGATGCCTGAGGCGGGCGCGGGCGGCAACTCGATTGCTTCCGGACAGACGGTGATTATCCCCGCCCCTGACGATTTGGATACTTTTAAACGTTATCTGACTGCCTGCAGCAACCCGAATCCGATTGCCGATGAGTATCTCGATTTTCTGGCGACGGAGTTTGCCGGACAGGGCGGCTGGATCCAGGCGACCGTGGCGGCCGTGGGCTATGAGCTGGGCTATGTCGGCGGCGGCCCGATCAGCTGGGGTTCGCTGGTGACGGAGTTTCCCGACCTGGACGGCGCCAGCTTTAAGGGCTGCTCCGGCCATGTGAGAAAGGCCGGCAGCACATTTGAATACGGCGGCGTCTGGCGCGGCTTTGATCTCGCGGTGCGGGCCCGCGACAATATCGAGCTCTGCTTTAATACTTCTTTTACCTCGCTGATCCAGGATGAAAGCGGCGCGGTGCTGGGCGTGACCGCTGTCGCGGACGGCGGCAGTGAAATCCGCATTAAGGCAAACAAGGGCGTGCTTTTGGCTTGCGGCGGTTTTGAGAACAATCTGCAGATGCAGCGCGATTTCCACGGGATGGATATGGTGTATACGGGCGGCACGCCCGGCAATACCGGCGACGCGATTCAGGTGCTGATGGCGGCCGGGGCCAAGATGTGGCATATGAATAACCAGACACAGTCGGGCGGTTTCTGGCTGGGCATCAAGGTGCCGGATTATGAGGCCGTATTCATGCGCAATTTCTCGATGGCCGGCACATCCTGGCTGGAGGTGGCCGCCGATGACCAGCGTTTTTACGACGAAGCGGGAGCTTACCACCGGCAGCATATGAAATACAAGGAGTATGGCCATTATGTGGATCTGCCGCATGACCGTGCGCTGCCGGTGCATCTGATTTTTGACGAAAAGACCCGCACGGCCGGCGCGATCGTCACCAAGTGGCTCAGCTGGCCGATTACGACCGAGGGGTATGTCTGGTCGGATGACAACAGCGCCGAGATCGAGAAGGGCTGGATTGTCAAGGCGGATACGATTGAGGAGCTGGCCGGGAAGCTGGGGCGGGATCCGGAGGCCCTGAAGGCAACAATCGACCGCTACAATGAGATGGCTTCTTCACAGAAGGATACGGATTTTGGCCGCAATCCGGAGACGATGAGCCCCCTTGACAGCGCGCCGTTCTATGCGGTGGGCATCGCGCCGGCGCTTGTCGCCACGACCGGCGGCGCGGAGCGCAATCCGAAGGCCCAGGTGCTTAAATGGAACGGCGAGCCGATTCCCAACCTGTACGAGGCCGGCGAGCTTGGTTCGTTTGTGTCAAATCTCTATCAAAACGGCGTATTCCTGGCCGAGGCAATCGCTACCGGGCGCGCCGCGGCAGATACCGCTTTCGGCGGGCGCTCCCAGGTTACGGCCGAGCTGCTGATGCAGAAGGAGGAGTACGATATCGCGGGCAAGGCGGACGGCAGCTATGAGCAGCTGATTAAAGGCAACCACGGCGAGTACACGTTACAGGTGGAAGTGGCCGGCGGCCAGATCACCGGGCTGGAGATCGTCAATGGACGTGATAATATGTTTATGGATGATACACAGCTGGAAACCTTCTTTAATGAGGTAATAAGCGGCCAGAGCGTTGAGGTGGACGCAATCTCCGGCGCGACGCTTGATTCAAATAATTTGATTGATGCTTTGAAGGCGCTGTTTAAAAAATAAGCCCCCTCTAAATTCATGTATTATATATGGAAAAGTCCCCGGTCGGTGCAGAGGATTGTGTCTGCGTTGGCCCGGGGGCTTTTTCGCACGGTTATTCGGGAAGAAGGATTTCGCCGAGAGCTACGTCCTGGCCGTACTGGCAGATCTCCATTTCACGGTCATAGCCGCCGGTGAATACGACCATGGTGCTCATATTGAGACCTTTTCCTTCCATGAAGGCTTTGTCAAAGCGGATGACGGGCTCGCCTGCTTTTACGCGGCTGCCGGGCTTTGCGAGGACGGTAAAGCCTTCGCCGTTTAGCTCTACGGTGTCCAGACCGATATGGACGAGTAGCTCGATGCCGCTCTTGGTTTTCATGCCAAAGGCGTGCTTGGTCTCGGCAATCATGACGATTTCGCCGGTGACGGGGGCCGCTATGGTGTCGCCGCTTGGAATGACGGCGAAGCCGTCGCCCATCATTTTTTGGGAAAATACGGCGTCGGGTACTTCTTCTATGCGGATGCATTTCCCGGCGGCGGGCGCGGTAATGGGGCTAGGTTCTTTCTTCAGGAATCCAAACATGGGGTTTTGCCTCCTTTTTGTCTGCGTTTACTTGGTGTGTTTTGTGCGTTTCTTTGCGTTTTGGGCTGTGTGGGAGTATGTGCTTATATGCCTTACATATAGAAAAAACTCCCCTAATCATCCACCTCAATGTAAAAGGTAATGCCTCGAAGAGTTACAGCCCTTATGGATTGCTTATTTGGTTGTTGTTATGATAGCAGAGATGAAGAGGGTTGTCAAGAGGAGGAGACACTCCACGTTACTATTTTCATTTTCGCTCACCTTTATTTCCTTATATGCCCCCCATTTTACACCTTTTCTCTCAAATTATCAATCCGCGAAAAATTCCTGCACAAAAAAAACTGCCTGCCTCCGAACCGGCGACAGGCAAAGCTGCGGGGCAACCTTACTTTTTACCGCAGCGAATCTCCTTCAAATAATTGTAAATGGTAAAATTGGTCACGCCCAGGCGCTCGGCCACATATTCGACCGCGCCCTTGACATCAAAAATGCCCTTTTCCTCCAGGCTTCCCACGAGGGCGAGCTTATCCTCCTTCTGCATATAGGCCACCGGCTTCTGCACCAGCTCCAGCTCGGTCTGCACCATCGACTCCATCACTTCGTTGATATCATGGGCAAACAATTCCTCCGGCTGATCCTCCTTCACCGGCTCCTGGAAGGAGATCAGCTCCTGGCAGAGCTTCGAAGAAACGATAAAATCCGTCAGATCCTGGTTGATGCAGAGGCTGCCGATGATATGGCCGTCCTCGTCTCGGATAAACATCGTCGAGGAACGCAGCACGCGGCCCTCCGGCGTCACGTTCCGGTAATTGATGCTGTCCGGCGCGCTGTCCCCATAACGCCGTAAAAGCTGCAGCAGGTAATTCGTAACCGGGCCGCCGATTTTACGGTTGGTCACATTTCCGCGAATGGCCACAATGGAACTCTCCACATGGCTCAGATCGTGCAAAATCACCTCGTATCGGTGCCCGAGCATCTTGGCTAAGCCGTCGATCATATGGTATGCTACCTGGAGATTTTGATGCAGTTCTTGTTGCTCCATGTCCGCCCTCTTACTCTACAGATTTTTTTCTTTGACCAGCATGGCGATGCCTTTTTCCAGACGGTCAAGGCCCTCTGTCAAGATCTCGCGGCTGGTGGCAAAGCAGATCCGGATATAGCCCTCCGAGCCGGGCCCAAAGAATTTTTCCCCGCCGGACACCACCGCCAGCCCCACCTTTTCCTTCATATAATCGGTGAACTCCTCGCTCTTCATGCCAAACTCGCGGATATCCACATACAGCAGGTAGGTGGCATGGGGGCGGTAGGCTAAAAGATGCGGCATCGCGTTCAGGCGCTCCACCGCATAATCCCGGTTTTCCTTTAAATGGGCCAGGAATTCGTCGACCCAGTAATAGCATTTGTCCATGCAGGCCGTTCCCGCGATCTGCGAGATCGAAGCGATGCCCCCGGCCGTGCTCATCACATCGGCATGGTCCACAATTCCCGCAAAAAGCTCCTCGTTGGTCGTATAGACACAGCCCGCGCGCAGGCCGGCTATGCCGAAGCTTTTGGAAAAGCCGAACACGGACATCACTCGGCGGCAGCGCTCGTTGCCAAGGGAATAAATGCTCAGGAATTTCTCCTCCGGAAATACGATATCCGACCAGATCTCGTCGTTCATGATGTACATATCGTGTTTTTCACACAGCGACATAATATGTTCCAGGTCCTGCGGGCGATATAATACGCCGAACGGATTATGCGGGTTGCACAGGCCGATCATGCGCGTTCGGGGCGTGATATAGCTCTCCAGCTCGGAGAGGTCGATGTAACCGTCCTTTAAACGGGCCGGAAACAATACGACCTTGCCGCCGGCCGCCAGGCAGGACTCCCGAAACAGATAATCCACCGGGTCAAACACGATCATCTCATCGCCGGGCCGCAATACGGTCTCGGCGATGACATACATCCCCCGGGCCGCGCTGTCAATCGGCAGGATCAGGGAAGGATCGATCTCCTCCCCCTTGCGGTCCTTTAAGCGGCGGGCAATGCTCTCGGCAAACTCCGGATAGCCCAGCTTCGGCGTGTAGGAGAAATAGCCGTCCTGCACATATTCCATCATCGCCTCGCGGATCTCGGGCGCCACCGGATAATCCGGGTCGGCCGCCGTCAGCGGGATCACTCCCTCCGGCACCTCCGCCCAGCGATAATTAAAGGCGCGCTTTTTTAAGACGTCGATCTTTATATTGGAATTGTCAAATAACGCCATGCCTTATTCCTCTTCCAGATACGCGATCGCTTCGATCTCGCAGAGAACCCCCTTGGGAAGCTCCTTTATCGCCACGCAGGAGCGGGCCGGGCTGCTGATAAAGTACTTCTCATAAATCCCGTTAAAGACCGGGAAGTCGGCCATGTCCGCCAAAAAGCAGGTGGTCTTTACGACCTTCTCATAAGAAGAGCCGCCGGCCTTCAGCACCTCGCCCACATTCTTGCAGGACTGCTCGGCCTGCAGGGCAATCGTCGGACCGGCAATCTCCCCGGTTTCCGGAACCACCGGGATCTGTCCGGAGGAAAACACCAGGTTTCCCAGAATCATCCCCTGCGAGTACGGCCCGATTGCCGCCGGCGCCTTTGTCGTTGCAATTTTCTTCATTTTACTTTCCTCCATATTCTCAGAATTCCGCTTTCTCTATTCTAACGGTACGGCTTTTCAATGTCAACCGATACCGTTTTTATGAAAGCTCTAAATGACACGCGACCTGCGTCCCGTCCTCCATGGTGCGCAAGACAGGCTTTTCCTTCTTGCAGATTTCCATGCACTGACTGCAGCGAGGATGGAACGGGCAGCCCGAGGGCGGGTTGACCGGGCTCGGGATATCGCCGGTCAAAAGGATGCGCTCCCCCTTGTCCTTACTCTTGATATTGGGAATCGCCGACAACAGCGCCTGCGTATACGGATGGCGGCGCTTCTCATAGATCGCCTCCTTCGAACCGATCTCCACGATATTGCCCAGATACATCACCATCACCCGGTCGCAGAAATGCTTGATAATGCGCAGGTCATGGGAGATAAACATATAGGTTAAGTTAAATTCCTTCTTGATATCCTGCATCAGGTTAATGACCTGCGCCTGGATCGATACGTCCAGCGCGCTGACCGGCTCGTCGCAGACCACGAATTCCGGGTTTAAGGCAATCGCCCGCGCGATGCCCACACGCTGGCGCTGCCCGCCGGAGAACTCGTGCGGATAGCGGTAAATGTGCTCGGGCCTGAGCCCTACGCAGTCGATCAGCCCCGTCACCTTTTCATAAATCTGCTCGCGGGACATCTCCGGATGGTGGATCCGGTACGGCTCCGCCAGGATCTGAAATACCGTTTTTCTCGGATCTAAGGACGCATAGGGATCCTGGAAAATGATCTGCATCTCGCGGCGCAGGGCGCGCATGTCCTTGCGCTTCAGCCCGCTTAAGTCCTGTCCCTTAAAGCTTACGCTGCCCGCGGTCGGCTCCAGCAGCTTTAAGGTCAAGCGGCCGGTCGTCGATTTGCCGCAGCCGGACTCGCCGACGACGCCCAGCGTCTCGCCTTTAAAGATCCGGAAGCTCACATCGTCCACGGCCTTGACGACCTTGTCCTTTTCGCTGGTCGGAAAATATTTTTTGAGGTTTTTTACATCCACTAAGACTTCGCTCATTGCTCGTACCTCCTGCATCTCACCTGGCGGCCGCCCGCCAGCTCGGTCAGCCGGATCCGCTGCTTCTCGCATTCGGCGCAGGCAAACCGGCAGCGCGGCGCAAAGCGGCAGCCGGCCGGCATGTCATAGAGGCTTGGCACCAGCCCCTCCAGGGTCCTAAGGCGCTCCACATCCTCCTCTACATCGGGGATCGAGTTCATCAGGCCGATCGTGTAGGGATGCTTCGGGTCGTCGAACAGCTCCCGCGTCGCCGCCTTCTCCACAATGTCTCCCGCGTACATGACCGCCACCTCGTCGGCCATCTCCGCGATCACTCCCAGGTCATGGGTGATAATGATGATCGACATATCGAGCTTTTTCTGCAGCGATTTCAGCAGCTCGAGGATCTGCGCCTGGATCGTCACATCCAGAGCGGTCGTCGGCTCGTCGGCAATCAAAAGCTCCGGATCGCCGGCCAGCGCCATGGCGATCATCACGCGCTGGCGCATGCCGCCCGAGAGCTGATGCGGGTACTCCTCCACGCGCTTTTTCGCCTCCGGAATCCCCACCAGCTCTAAGAGCTCGACCGCCCGCTCTCTGGCCTGCTTCTTGTCCATGCCCTTGTGCAAAATCAGCGACTCCTCGATCTGATAGCCGATCGTAAAGACCGGATTCAGGGACGTCATCGGCTCCTGGAAGATCATCGAAATGCGGTTTCCTCTGAGCTTGCGCATCTCCTTTTCCGGCAGCTTCAGAATATCCTGCCCCTCAAAGAGGATGCTGCCGCCCTCGTAGCGTCCGGTCGTCGGATCCACCAGCCGCATAATCGAGAGGCTGGTCACGCTCTTGCCGCAGCCGGACTCGCCGACGATTCCCAGCACCTTCCCCTTGTCGAGGGAAAAGGTCACGCCGTCCACCGCCTTGCCGACACCGGCATCGGTATAAAAATAGGTCTTTAAATCTTTTACTTCCAATAAACTCATCGCTCGCTCCTCCCTTAACCGATCCGGATCTTATGAGGAGTGTGGGACAGGTTCTCCACACCGTTTTCGGTCACCAGTACGTCGTCCTCCGTGCGCACGCCGCAGTCGTTCGGGAAGTACAGGCCCGGCTCCACCGTAAAGATCATCCCCGGCTTTAACACCGTCTCATTGCCGATGACAATGCGAGGGCACTCGTGGATTTGCAGGCCGATGCCATGCCCCAGGCCCCGTAGCGCATAATCGTTCAGGCCCTCCCGCAAAAATACCGCCCGGTGCGCATCCTCCACCGTCCTGGCCTGCACGCCCGGCGCGATCGCCCGGATCGCCGCGTCCTGTGATTCCTGCACCAGGTTAAAGATGCGCATATGTTCCTCCGAAACCTTGCCAAACAAAAGCGTGCGCGTCATATCGGAGCAGTAGCCGTCTTTCATCACACCGAAATCGACGACCACCATCTCGCCCTCCTCGATTTTTTTGTTCGTCGGGAACGCGTGGGCCAGCGCGCCGCGCGGGCCGGAGCCGACGATCGTGCCAAAGCTCAGCGCCTCGGCTCCCTCTTTGGACACCAGGTAATGCAGCTCGTCCGCCACGTCCTTTTCGGTCATGCCGATTTTCAGGCGTGGAAGCAGCTTGTCAAAGCCGGCCTCCGCGCAACCAATCGCCGCCCTGGTGCAGGCGATCTCCTCCGCGTCCTTGACCATCCGCTCCTCCAGGAAGTACTCCTGCTCAAACACGACCTTGACCGCGCCCATTTTTTCCTGCAGCGGAAAGTATTCGTCCACGGTCATGCAGCCCTCCGTCACCAGGCGGGTAATGCCAAGCCGCCGCACCGTCTCCGCCACCAGCTCCAGGCGGTTGGCCGCGTGCTCCGCGATCTCCACGTCGACGGTTTCCTGTTCGGCCTGCGTCGTGTAGCGTTTATCCGTCACCAGGGCCACGCGGCTGTCGGTCACGATCAGATAGCCGTTGCTGCCGGTAAAACCGCTGTAATAGCGCCGGTTCTCATAGGAGGTAAACATGGCCCCGTCCAGATCGTGCTCGGTCAGATACCGCCGCACGCCGGCAAGCCGTTTTGCGTAAATTCCTCTTTGGTCCATGATTTTCCCCCTTTACTTC
The DNA here is from genome assembly GCA_947650845.1 of uncultured Lachnospiraceae bacterium. Taxonomy (GTDB): domain Bacteria; phylum Bacillota; class Clostridia; order Lachnospirales; family Lachnospiraceae; genus RGIG7193. The sequence goes on along the minus strand of CANSWW010000019.1, from coordinate 12,298 downwards.
TTCTGTTTGGCGTCAAAGGCGTCGCGCAGGCCGTCTCCGATGAAGTTAATGCTCAGCACCGCCAGGAAAATGCAGGCGCCGGCCGGCACCCACTGCCAGGGCCGCTTGGTTAACGTCGCCAGGTTATTGGCCTCCATCAGCATATTGCCCCAGCTGGCCGTCGGCAGCTGCACGCCGCAGCCTAAGTAGCTTAAAGACGCCTCGGTTAAGATCGCTCGCGCCATCTGCATCGTGGCTTCGACGATGATCGGCGCCATGACGTTGGGGATGACATGCGAAAAGATAATGCGGAAATCGTTAGCGCCCAGGGAAACCGCCGCCTGCACATATTCCATCTCCCGCACCCGGAGGATCTCGCCGCGCACCAGTCTGGCCGTCCCCGTCCAGTTGCACAGGCCGATGATAATCATTACATTATAAATACTCGGCTTTAAAATCGTCGCGATAATAATAATCAGGAACAGTACCGGGAAGCAGTTTACGACATCCACGCAGCGCATGATAATAATATCCGCTACGCCGCCGAAGTACCCGGATATGGCGCCTAAGAGGACGCCGATCACCGTCGAAATGCCTACGGCCACCAGACCGACGCTCATCGATACCCGCGCCGCGTAGATCAGGCGGCTGAACTCATCCCGGCCCAGGTTGTCCGTGCCGAGGATCGTGCCGCTTTCGGCGGGCGTCAAGTCCTTGAGGACGGTTGAACCCTCCTTTAAGCTTACGTAAGGGTCGTTTCTCACAATCACCGGCGCGAAAACCGCCGCCAGCACCATCACCAGGATTACGACCGCGCCTATGAGCGCCAGCTTGTTTTTCTTAAAACGCTTCCAGCCGTCGGTCTTGAAAAGGTTCTGCCTTTTTTTGTATGTTTTCGTTTCCATACGCCCCTCCTCTAATAACGAATCCTGGGGTCTACGAAGGAATACATGATATCCGCCAGCAGATTGCCCAAAAGCACCAGCACCGCGGTGAACAGCGTAAGCCCCATCAGGATCTGGTAATCGCGGTTGGCGATGGCCTCCACGCCCAGAAGTCCCATGCCCGGCCAGCCGAATACCTTCTCCGTGATATAAGCGCCGCCAAACAGGTTGGGGATCGACTGCCCGAAGATCGTGATGACCGGGATCATCGAGTTTTTCAGTGCGTGCTTATAGATGACCGCCTTTTCCGACAGGCCCTTGGCCCGGGCGGTCCGCACATAGTCCTGGTTCAGCGTCTCAATCATGCTCGAGCGCGCGAAGCGCATGACGGTCGCGATATTGCTGAGGGACATTACGAGCGCCGGCATGACCAGATAGCGCAGCTTGTGCAAAAAGAGCGCCAGGCCCTCGCCGCGAAAATTGCTCGAGCCGAAGCCGGAGGTCGGGAACCATTTCAGCTTCAGCGCAAAGACATAGATTAAGCCCATGCCGAAGAAAAAGCTGGGAACCGAAATACCGATAAAGGAGAAAATTGTCAGGCCGTAATCGCTGCGGGAATACTTGTGCGTCGCCGAATAGACGCCCAGCGGGATTCCCACGACAAAGCTGAACACAAACGCCGTCACGGTCAAAAGGAGCGTAGCCGGCAGCCGTTCCAGAATCTGCGCCAGCACCTCCTGCCCGTTGTAGGTGCTGTAGCCGAAATTGCCCTGCACGAGCTCCTTTAACCAGTTTCCGTACTGGACGATGATCGGTTTGTTCAGCCCCAGGGCCTCTCTCGCGCGTTGCAGCGATTCGCTGGAGGTGCGCGGGCTGATCATACCGGTCAGCGGGCCGCCGGGCGCCAGCTTCATGATAAAGAAGGTCAGAATCGTGATGCCAAAGACCACGGGGATCGCCTGCAGCAGGCGTTTTCTTATGTATTTGCCCATAGCGCCTCCTATTTCCGATTCATTTCCTGTACATCCGGGATAAACAGATCCGCGCTGCAGGCTTCAAACTCGTACCCGCCTAACGATTTTACGAACTTCTCGTACTTGCCCATGGTCAGGCCGTCGCAAAACGGCACATTTTCCGAATAATCGAGGGCGATCCGCCGGGGCTTTAGGGAGAGCACCCTCTGCGCCAGCGTCTCGTCGTAGTTTTTATAGCGGATTACCTCGTCAAACAGACCCGACTCCTCCACGTCCTGCGCGTCGATGCTGGAGGCCGTCGCCAGCTTCCTTCCGTCCTTTGTAAAGAGGAACGCGCCCGAGCCCACCGTATCCACGCCGGGGATAAAGGACGTCATCGGGTCGCAGCCCTCCGCCGTGATGATTACATAGAGATCAATATCCAGCTCCTTCAGTTTGCCGACCACATCTTCAATGGCCTTTTTATGATAGCTATAGTCCTTCATTGTGCTCCTCCTCTAATACATTTTTGCGTATCACTTCATCCAGTACAAGGCAGCCAAAGACAAAGGAATCCTCGCGGATGCTCTCGTCATTACCGTGGACCTTGGGCAGCACCACGTCAAACGAATCCGCTGTCAAAAGCGGCGAGCAGCCATATACCATACTGCCCTCGCTGCCGAAGAAGCGGCCGTCCGTGCGCCCCAGCGCCAGCATCGGCAGCGTCCGGCCCCTAAAGCCATGCCGCCGTCCGGCTTCGTCCAGGTCCTCGACCAGCTCTTTTAGACGGGAATTGTCAAAATGGCTCTCAAAGCCCGGCTCGTATCCCAGGATCTCATACCGCACGGAAAGCCCCTCCAGCTGCCGGTCTAAAAACGCTTCGATCTCCTCCCGGCGCGCCCCCGGCAGCACCTTGCACTCCAGCACCGCCTCGGCCCAGGCGGGGATCACGTTGCTGCGCTCGCCGATCCGGTAATTGCGCATACCAATGCTGTTTTGCCCCGCGTAGCCAAAGATGTCCGCGCCGACCGCGTTGTCCCAGTCGCCGCTTCCCACGATCCGCTCCATCGTCTCCTGCGTATGGCGGCTGCCGCAGGTTAACTCCTTCTCGGCGGCAAAAATCCGCCTAAGCCCCGCCGCCAGCTTCAGCATGGCCTGGTCCGGCCCCGGCGCGCTGGCGTGGCCGCCGGTTCCCTCCGCCCACACCTTTACCTTGCAGACCGCCTTCTCCCCGACGGTCAGCATCATGTAATCCTCTCCGTTGATGTGCAGCGGGAAGCCGCCGCCCTCGTTGATGACCATCGCCTCCCGAAACAGCTCCGGCCGCACGCTCTTTACGTATTCCATCCCGTAGGCGCTGCCGCCCTCCTCGTCAATGGTCGCCAAAAACCACACGTCCCGGTTTAAGTGCTCCTCCTGCCCGGCCAGACGCAGAAACGCGTACAGCTCCATCATCGTCAGCTGCTTCGTATCGAGCGTCCCCCGGCCCCAGATCCGGCCTTCGGCCCGCTCTGCGCCGAACACCGGATGCGTCCATTTTTCCGCGTCGCCGTCCACCACGTCAATGTGCGAGATCAGCATGAGCGGCTCCCTGTGCGGGTGCGCCGCACGGATCCCCGCCAACAGGTTCGGGCGTTCCTTCACACGGGCAATGCGCTCGCTTTCGATCCCGTACTCCGAAAGGATCGATTCCAGATACGCGCAGGCCCTTTCCTCGCCCTCGCTGCCGGTCACGGAAGGGATGCGGATCAGCTCCCTGAACGCTTCCACGATCTGTTCTATCTTCATATCGGCGTCCCCCGTCACGCTTTTTCGCCGGTGCGGTAAGGAATCTCGATGAGAGCCGTCTGGCGCTTGCTGATCAGCTCACAGCCGTTCTCGGTCAGAAGCACGTTATCCTCGATGATCGCGCTGCCCTTGTCCCGATCCTGCAAAACGGTCGGCTCCAACGCGTAAATCTCGTTCTTGCGCAGAATCCCCTGCGAGGCCTTGCGCACGCTCTGCGGGCCTAATACCGTGCCGCCATCGTGCACCTCCAGACCGACCTGATGGCCCACCGAGTGGGGAATGTTCGGATATCCGCTGTCCAAAATCGATTGGCGGCCGATCGCGTCCACCTCATAGCCGCGCATTCCGGGCTTGATATGCGCCATCACCTCTCCGACGGCGCGGATGGCCGCGTTGGCGATATCCTGTACCTCCTGCGGCGCGTGCTCTTCGTCCGGCTTTAAGAAATACATCGTGCGGGCGATATCGGAGGTATAGCCGTTATAGCGGATGCTGAAATCAATGACCAGCATATCGCCCGGCTCGCAGATGTTCGTATCGTTCGGCCCGCGGTGGGACATGCCGCCCTTCGGATTTAATACAAGCGGGTATTCCGGCGGGTTGCCGAAGGCCGTCGCCACGTCCCGTTTGGCGCACTCCTCCATCATGATCTTCGCCACGCCGACCTCGCTGAGTCCCACATGGATCCGTTTAAAGAGCGCGTCGTAGATATCCGTCGTAATGCGGCTGCACTCCTTCATAATCGCAATTTCGCTGGGCGTCTTGACGGCCCGCAGCTCTTCTAACATCGCATAGCTGCTGCGCCGTACGTGCGCCATCGTCTCTACGCCGACGGCCTTCTCCAGCTTCTTATAAAGCCCCAGCGTCAGGCCGTCGCAGCGGGTATCGTCCATTGAGGTATTGAGCGCCAGGCTCTTTACCTGAAAGAGCTCGAACAGCTTCTTAAACTCGACCATAAAGCCCTCCGGCTCGTTTACCACGATCACCATCTCGTACAGGTTCGTATCCATATACGCTTTCGCGTCCTCGCCGGTCGCGATGACGATCCGCTTGCCACTTCGGGTCAGGGCAAAAAGCACCTCGTTCTTCGTGTCGGTGTTAAACAATAGCTCCAGCGACGTGTCGGTCTTTAAACGGCTGTACACTACCCACATATCGATGGCGTTTTCGCGCAGCATCTCCAGGGCCCGCTGCATCTTTTCCCTTGCCACTTCGTTTCGGTTTATCATCTTTCTTCCTCCTTGCAGACGGCCCGACCGACCGCCCATGTCAGCACCTGGCAGCCAAAGGCCAGAGAATCTCTGTGTATCCGTTCATCGGTTCCATGCACCATGGCTACCGCGCTGTCAAAGGTCATGTCCCAGGACAGCACCGGGCTGTATCCATAGACCCGCGCGCCCGTATCTACCAGAAAATGCCCGTCGCTGGAGCCCATCGAGACGAAGGGTAAGAGCTCCGCCTCGATCCCCGTCCCGGCCAGCGCCTTTTTCGTCGCTTCCTCCAAAATTTCTGCCAGCCCGCCTTCCGCGCGGCTCTCATACCCCTGTCCCAGGGAAACGATCCGATACTCGCAGTCCCATTCTTCCGTCAGCTCCCGAAGGATCCCTTCCAGCCACTCCCGCCCAAAGCCCGGCAGCAGACGCACATCACAGGTCACGGTCACCGCGTTGACGTTTTTGCCGGAAACCATGGTCACGGTCATCGTATTGTGCTTCATGGCCGTGCGGATCCGTTCCATACCGGGCGAAAGCGCCGCGCCCGATAGCTTTTCCTCAAAATGCCGCACCGTTTGAAGTATCGTGCCCGGAAGCTCTCGCGCGCCTATATCCTCAATGAGTCCCATGGCCCGCTCCATACCGTCGCCGCTGCCAAAAAAGGGGCCCTTGGCCTTCTTCGCCCTTACCGTAAACTCCACGACGCCGCAGCCCTTCTGCCCCGACTCGCAGAGATAAAATTCTTTTTCACCAACCCGGATCGGAAAGCCGCCGCCTTCGCTGATTACATCGCTGTCCGCAAATAGCTCCCGTCCGTAAAATGTCCGGCCGCCGGCCGTAATCTCATGCTCCAAAAACCACGAAAGTCCGTATGTACTGCCGCTCTCTTCGTCGCTCGTCGCCAGAAATACGACGGGACGATCGCGGCGGCCGCCCGCTTCCTTCAGTGAGATCAAGGCCTCCAGCTCCATCACGGTCAGCTGCTTGGTGTCCACCGTGCCGCGGCCGTAGATATAGCCGTTTTCCTCCTGCGCCGCAAACGGCGGAAAACGCCACCGGTTCTCCTGCGCCCCCACCACATCCACATGGCTCAAAAGGATGAGCGGCGGTCCCGCCGCTTCCTCGGTGGCCGGCAGCCAGCCCAACAAATTCCCTCTCCCGGGCGCCGTCTCCTGGCGCACAAAGGAAATTCCTTCTTTATGAAAAATGTCCTCCAGGTATGCCAGAAGCTTTGCTTCCCCGCCCGGCGGATTTGTCGTATTGATTCGTACCAGATCCTTTAAAAGTTCTGCCGGTTCTCTCTTCATATCCTCTCCCCTGCACCGCTCGGCTCATGGCCTGCGCCATGTACCTCGGTTCCGCTTTGCTCCTACTCGTCCGCGGGCTTTGCCCCGTGCCCACGCGTAAGACGGCAAGAGCCCAGACGTTGTGTTCTGGGCCGCTGCCGAATGTCCGCCGCCGCTGCCTGACAAACGCTGCCGCATCCTGGGCGACGGACTGCTCATTCTGTTTTATTCCGCTACCGTCCACTTCTCAATCTGGAAGGTGATGCCGCGGTAGTCGCAGACAAAGTTCTGCACCCGGTCGGAAAGCCCCGCAATGCCGGCCCGGTTGTACAGCGGGATCCACGGAATATCCTGCGAAATCAGATCGGCGATCTGATGGAAGCATTCCGCGCGCTCGTCCGGATCGGACAAAAGAAGCTGATCCTTAAAGAGCTGGTCTACCTGCGGGTTGCTGTAATGGATAAAATTCCAGGAGCCGGCGCCGGTGGACGTCGAGAAGTATTCGTTGTACTCCTGCGGGTCGGCCTCTACGCCAAAGCCCAGCGTATAGCACTGGAAGGAATCGGCCGTCGTCTCCTCGCTCGCCTCGCCCGGCAGCAGCTTCTCATAGGCCAGTACGGCAAAATCCTGTTCGATGACCTCCATATCGACGCCGATCTCTTTCCACTGCTGCTGAATCAGCGCCGCGATCGAACGGCCGTCCGTGCTGGTGGACATATCGTAGGTCAAGTGCAGCGGCTGGCCGTCCTTTTCGTAGATGCCGGTCGATGCGTTCATCGTGTAGCCGGCCTCCTCCAACAGAGCCTTGGCCTTCTCCGGATTGTACTCATACTTGGTCACGCTTTCGCTGTGGGACCAGTGATTGCCGGGGAATACATCGTCGCAGATATATGCTTTGCCTTCGCCGTACACCGTGCTGATCAGCGCTTCCTTATCGATACCGTAGGACAGCGCCTGGCGGACGCGCAGATCGCTCAGGCTCTCCACCAGCTGGTTTAAGCCGATGTAGGTCACGGTCATCTGCTCATATGTATAAGCAGAAACGCCGTCCATCGCCTCCACATTTTCCACCTCGGAGGCGGCCAGGTTGTATAAAACGTCAATCTCACCGTTTAACAGAGCCGCGACCAACGTCGTATCCGCACCGAACTGTACGGTCACGTTCCGGATCGTCGGCTTCTGTCCATAATAATCCTCATTGCGCTCCAGGCTGATGTACTGGCCGGCCTTCCACTCGACAAACTTGTATTTGCCGGTGCCGATCGGCGCACGGTTGAAATCGTTCTGGCCCCAGGCGCCCGGATCCTCATTCGCCAGGATATGCTCGGGCAGGATGCTGGTGTACATGTTCGATAAAAACGCGGCGTTCGGCGCTTCCAGCGTAATCTCCACCGTATAGTCGTCTACCTTTTTGATGCCCGATACGCTGTCGGCGGTACCGGCCTGGTAATCGGCCGCGCCCACGATCGACATCACGCGGCCGTCATTGCCGCCGTTGTAGGTCGGAGCGGCCAGGCTCGTCAGCGTAAATACGACGTCGTCCGCGTTAAAATCTTCCCCGTCGTGCCACTTCACGCCTTCCTTCAGGTGGAAGGTGTATACCGTGCCGTCCTCGGAAATATCCCAATTGTCGGCCAGGTCGCCTACATAGTTCAGCTCCTCATCCGGTATTACCAAAAAGCTAAAGATCATGCACTGCACATTGCTGTCGGGCGTGCGGGGCTGGATCATGGGGTTTAAGTTCGCCACCTCGGACGACTGCCCGATGATAACCGAAGTCCCCTCCGTGCCGCCCGCATTGCCTCCTTCGCTGCCTCCGGCCGTCTCATTGCCGCCGCCGGCCCCATTACTGCCGGCCGCCTGCGTGTCATTTCCCGCATCGCCGCCGCAAGCGGTCAATGCCAGCATCAACACGACGAGCAGCCATGCCATCGATTTTCCGAATCTTTTCATACGTTTTCCTCCTGCTTTTTTCTGCTACCGCATTTATTTGCTAAAGCGCTGCTTTGCGAAAAAAGGGCAAAAAGGCTCTGCCCTCTGCCCCGTCGCACTCTATGGTTTCATATTATAATGGCTATGCCCAAGTCTGTCAACAAAAAAATAATAATTATTCAAAAATTTTAGTAAATCAATTTATCATTAACATTCTCTACAAAAATCCCCCTTTACCTTGACGCTTCCCCGTCAAAATGCTAAAATAATACCAGAAAAATGAAACTCTTTTGGGAGGAACTTTTTATGGCTAAATCAACTCCATTCATCACTGAGATGGACTGCTATTTGTTCGGCAACGGCACGCATTATGAAATCTATAATAAGCTCGGCGCGCATCCCGCCGTCAAAAATCGCAAAAAGGGCGTATATTTCGCGGTCTGGGCTCCGCATGCCGCCGCCGTCTCGGTCGTCGGTAATTTTAATCAGTGGGAGGCCGGCGCCACGCCCATGACGGCGGTCGCCACCTCCGGGATCTTTGAGTGCTTCGTCCCCGGCTTAGAGGCCGGAGAGATGTATAAATATGCGATTCAGACGCAGGCCGGCGACATTCTCTTCAAGGCCGACCCCTATGGCAGCTACGCGGAGCTGCGCCCGGCTACCGCCTCGGTGGTCGCCGATCTCTCCGGTTACACCTGGAATGACAAGAAATGGCTGGACAAGCGCAAGGGAACCGACTTCCGTACCAGCCCCTACTCGATCTATGAGGTCCACCTGGGCTCCTGGCGCAAAGACGGCGAGGATTTCTTAAATTACCGCGACCTTGCGCACCAGCTGGCCGACTATATGCAGGATATGGGCTATACGCATGTGGAGCTGATGGGCATCGCCGAGCATCCTTTCGACGGCTCCTGGGGCTATCAGGTGACCGGTTATTACGCCCCCACCTCCCGCTACGGCACGCCGCAGGACTTTATGTACCTGGTCGATTATCTGCACCAAAAGGACATCGGCGTGATCCTGGACTGGGTACCGGCGCACTTCCCGCGCGACGCGCACGGCCTGGCCGATTTCGACGGTACGCCCACCTATGAATACGCCGATACGCGCAAGGGCGAGCACCCGGACTGGGGCACCAAGATCTTTGACTACGCCAAATACGAGGTTTCCAATTTCCTGATTGCCAACGCCCTCTACTGGATCGAGCAGTTCCATGTGGACGGTCTGCGGGTGGACGCCGTCGCCTCGATGCTGTACTTAGACTACGGCAAGAAGGACGGCCAGTGGGTCGCCAACCGCTACGGGGGCAACCAGAATCTGGAGGCGATCGAGTTCTTCCGCCATCTCAACAATATCGTCAAGAAGCGCGATCCCGGCGCGGTGATGATTGCCGAGGAGTCGACCGCCTGGCCGATGATTACCGGCGACCCCGCCGACGGCGGCCTGGGCTTTTCCTTCAAGTGGAATATGGGCTGGATGCACGACTTCCTCGAGTATATGAAGCTCGACCCCTATTTCCGCAGCTACAACCACAATAAGATGACCTTTGGCATGACCTATGCCTGCAGCGAGAATTTCATCCTGGTGCTCTCGCACGACGAAGTCGTGCATCTAAAGTGCTCGATGCTCTCTAAGATGCCCGGCCTCTACGACGACAAGTTCGCCAATTTGAAGGTCGGCTACACCTTTATGTTCGGACATCCGGGCAAAAAGCTTCTGTTCATGGGCCAGGATTTCGGCCAGTGGCATGAGTGGGATGAAAAGAAGGAGCTCGACTGGTTCTTGCTGAACGAGGACAAACACCGCGACCTGCATGATTTTTACCGCGGGCTTTTGCACCTGTACAAAAAGACGCCCGCTCTCTTTGAAAACGATTACGATTGGAGCGGCTTTGAGTGGATCAACTGCGATGACAGCTACCGCAGCATCCTAAGCTTTGTCCGCAAGAGCAAAAACGGGCGCGGGAATCTGCTCTTTGTCTGCAACTTTACACCGGTCGCTCACGAGGACTACCAGGTCGGCGTACCCTGCCGCGGCCGCTATACGCTTTTATTGGATGAGACGAACGGGCTCTGCGAGAAGCTCGGCGACGCTCCCTCGGCCTTAGCCAAAAAATCCCCCTGCGACGGACGGGACTATTCCATCGACAGCCCGCTGCCGGCCTATGGCATCCGGGTTTACCGCTTCGATTACCCGAAGCCCGCCGCCAAAAAGACAGCTAAGAAGGAAGAGCCCGCGGCGTCGAAAGCCGCCAGGAAAAAGAAAAGAACGGAAAAATGACGGAAATAAAAAAAGACCAGAACCCGGAGACAACCGAGAAGCCAAAAAACCGGGTGCTTTATGAAATTTTAGACTGGCTCCGGATTCTGCTCATCGCAGCCGCCGGAGCCTGGCTGTGCAATCACTTTTTGATTATGAATACCCAGGTGCCTTCGGGCTCCATGGAGGATACGCTGCCAAAGCCCAGCCGCATCATCAGCTCCCGCATCCATTACTGGTTTGCCGACCCCGAGCGCGGCGACGTGATTTTGTTTGATCCGCCCGACGGCGATCCGTACTATTATGTGAAGCGGGTCGTCGGCCTGCCGGGCGAGACGCTTGTCATCGTGGACGGACGGGTCTATATAAACGGTTCCGAGGTCCCGCTTGACGAGCCTTATTTAAAGGAGACGCCGACCGGCAGCTTCGGTCCCTATGAGATCCCGGACGGCTGTTACTTCGTAATGGGAGACAACCGCAATCACAGCAACGATTCCCGCTATTGGAACCATACGTTTGTTCCACGGGAGGATATCCATGCCAAGGCGATTTTCGGATATTGGCCGCGGTTCTTCTGGGTGAGGTAAATCCGTAAAATCCTGCACAGTCTTGTAATAAATTTCTCGACGTAAAAGGGCTGCCGCAGCCCGGCTCATAAGCCCGGCGGTGCGGCAGCCCTTTTATTTCTTATCTTCCCAGCGTATCGTCCATATGCTTCGAAATCTGCTCCACTCTCTTGGAAGGCGTATAATCCTCGATCCCCAGCGCCTCTCTCCAGCGTACGACCGTATCGATCAGATTATCCATCATGACGATGCTGCCGTATTTTCCAAAGTTGCCCGCACGGCTGTGGTCGCTGTCCACCAGCTTCAGGTGCTCGATCTCCGACACGCTGCAGATATCCATGACGTCCTTTAACAAAACCAGCATATTGCCGACCATCATGTCGGTGTACATCTCGTCAAACGCGATCTTTGCCAGGCCGACATACTGATCGTAGGACATCTTTTTAACTGCCTCGTAAATCGCCAGCAGCGCTTTAAACTGACGGTCGTTGCGCTTATAGTCCGAGTCGATCTTACGCACCCGGCAGTACGCCAGCACTTCCTTGCCGTTGAGCTTCTGCGTGCCGCCCTCCAGGCCCCAGGCCGCGTACTGGTCGCCCATATGCTGCGCCTCGGCATCGGTGAGTGTCAGCGTCACGCCGCCGGCCAGATCGACGATCTTCGGCAGGGAGTCAAAGTTTACCACAAAGTAATTCTCAATATCGATGTCGAAGTTTTCCTCAAACGCCTTGACCGCCAGATCGGCGCCGCCGGCCGCATATGCGCCGTTTATCTTGGAAAAGCCCTTGCCCTCCACGTACACGAAGGTGTCGCGGGGAATCGACGACAGCGCTACCCGCTGCTCCTCCTTATTGACCGAAAGGACAATCAGCGCGTCGCTGCGGCCGGACTTGTAATTCGTACCGTCTACGCCCAGCAGCAGATAGTGCAGCCACCCCTCATCCTTTGTCAGCTCATTGTCCTCGATCGGATCTAACAGCTGCTCGGCCTTTTCCATATCCACGGTCGGCGCTTCCGGATCGATCGTTTCGTCCTCATCCAAATCGTCGCTAAAGTCAATATTGCTGAAATCCGGATCCTGCCCGCTGCGGGGATCCGGCTTCGTCCGGGTCAGAATAAAGACAACGATTGCAATCAGCACTAAAAGGACTGCCAACAATGCGATCAATATGTTCCTGGACTTATTGCTTACCTTTTTCCTCTTGTTTTTTACCGGTGTTTTTTCGGCCATAATGCCTCGCCCTCCATATCGTTTGTTTCCATTTCCTGCCCGGGAAAACCTTCGTAAAAATTTCACAACCCGAACATGTTCCCTATTATACCATGCGCTCCGTCCAATGCAAGCAAAAACGGCATATTGAAAGATTTGTGCATGAAATTGTAAGGTTTTCTTGATTTTACACCGGTTTTAGATACAAGTGTGCGCGAAGTCCTAAA
>CANSWW010000018.1 GCA_947650845.1 uncultured Lachnospiraceae bacterium | reverse complement strand
CTCTTCAAATACAGCTCCAGCGAAATCCGCAGCTTCACATCCTCATCAAGCGCATTGTAATGGCTCTCAAACGGGCGGGCCGCCGCGCCGCCGGCGTTGCTTACGAGCATTGGCGTCTCCACCTCCATGAAGCCCTGGCCGTCGAGGAAATTGCGGATCGAGCGCAGGATCGCCGAGCGCTTGACAAAGGTATCCTTCACCTCCGGGTTCATAATCAGATCCACATAGCGCTGGCGATAGCGGGCGTCGGTATCGGTGAGCCCGTGGTATTTCTCCGGCAGCACCTGCAGGCTCTTGGACAAAAGCGTGATCTCTGCAGCCTTCACGGAAATCTCCCCGGCCTGCGTGCGAAATACCTCGCCCCGTACGCCGACGATATCGCCGATATCCATCTTCTTAAAAGCCTTGTACGGCTCCTCGCCCAGGTTGTCGCGGGTGACGTAGATCTGGATATTCCCCTTCAGATCCGCCACATTGCCGAAGGAAGCCTTGCCCATCACGCGCTTGGCCATCATGCGGCCGGCAATGGTTACGGTCCTGCCCTCATAGCGGTCAAAATCCCCTTTGATATCCGCCGTATGGTCGGTCACGTCAAAGCGCGTGATCCGAAAAGGGTCGTTTCCCTCCTCCTGCAGCGCCGAAAGCTTCTCCCGGCGCACCTTTAAAAGCTGCTTTTCGTCCTGTACCTTCCCAGTCTGGTTCTGATTCTGCTGTGCCACTGTCTCGTCCCTCTCTCCCTGCCGGAATTCTCTTTAGGAAACCCTCTGGATCTCCAGCACCTTGTATTCGATGCTGCCGGCCTGTGTCTCCACCGTTACGCTCTCGCCCACCTTGCGGCCCAAAAGCGCCTGGCCGACCGGCGATTCATTGGAAATCTTGTGCTGCAGGCTGTTGGCCTCCGTGGAGCCCACGATCGAAAACTCCATCTCCTCGTCAAATTCCACGTCGTAGACCTTGACCTTGCAGCCGATATTGATCCTCTCCAGGTCGATCTCATCTTCGATCACGACCTCGGCATTCTTCAGTATTTTCTCCAGCTCGTCAATGCGGGCCTCGATGTCCCGCTGCTCATCCTTGGCCGCGTCGTACTCCGCGTTCTCGGACAAATCCCCCTGCTCCCTGGCCTCCTTGATCTTCTGCGCCACTTCCTGGCGGCGCACCACCTTCAGCTCCTGAAGCTCATCCTCCAGCTTTTTTAATCCCGCGTACGTCAGGATATTCTTTTTGTCTGCCATACTTAACACCTTCCTTGATCGGTCACATGGACCCTTTTAGCATGAGGTGTATAATAACACAGAGGGCCTTTAATGTCAAGCAGGGAAAGCCGCGCTTTTCCCGGAAAACCTCGCCGTTCCCGGCATGACCTGTTTTTTTTCGTCATACAATGTGCTGTATGGTAAAAAAAGGAGATTTTTCATGGCCTTTCCGCCTGTCAAAAAAGCCGTCGCAGCCGAACTGCTCCTGCTGCTTGTCCTCTGCCTCCTGTTTGGCTGGCGACGCCTGCAGGCCGCTGCCAAGGACACGGTGCTGTCACAAAAAGAGCCTCCGCTCTCGCTTGAATTCCGCCCGGGCGCCGCTTCCGCCACGTCCAATGAACTGTTTGAAGAAGCGCCGGACGAACCCGACGATTTTATCAAATGGGTGGATTTTAACGTGACCTGCGAGGCCCTTACCGACGCCAGCCGCTATGACATCGAAACGCATGGAACGGCGACCGAGCTCAACTGGATCGAGCTGCTGGCGATTCTGGCCTGCAAAAACGGCGGCGATTTTTCCCGCTACCGCACTTCGGACATGAAAGCAATCGCCGATGCTATTCTGTCCGGGGAGGAAAGCATCGAAACACTGTCCGAAGGCCTTTCTTCCTATGATTATTATCATGATGCGTACCAGGCCGTTTTAGGCGGTATGCTGGGAGAATACCAAGTCCAGGTAAAGGCAGTCCGAGAGACGCCGACAGAGCCTGCGGACAACGCGTCGCCCGCCCCCTCTTCGCCCGCAGAGCCGCTCTGGGAAACCCGTTACGGGTTAAAATGCTTTCTGCCGATCGCCAAAAACTTCCCTTACAGCGATTACGACGATTTCGGCGTCTCGCGCTCGTACGGCTATGCCAGACGGCACCTGGGACATGACATGATGGGTCAAGTCGGCACGCCCGTGATTGCCGTCGAGTCCGGCTATGTAGAAGCCCTCGGCTGGAACCAATACGGCGGCTGGCGCATCGGGATCCGCAGCTTCGACGGCATGCGCTACTACTATTACGCCCACCTGCGCCAAAATCGGCCCTACAGCGAAGGTCTGGAAATCGGCAGCATCGTCACCGCCGGCGACGTCATCGGCTACCTGGGGCGCACCGGCTACAGCGCCAAGGAAAACACCAATAACATCGATGCCCCCCACCTGCACTTTGGCATCCAGATCATTTTTGACGAATCCCAAAAAGAAGGAAACGGCGAGATCTGGATCGACTGCTACCAGATCATCCGTTTCCTCTATCAAAATCGCTGTGAAACAGTGCGCAACGACGAGACAAAAGAATGGACCCGCCTTCTCGACATGACGGATCCCGCCGAAGAAGAATATCGCAGGAACCGATCTGCAGCGCCGTCCCTGCCAACCGAAGAAGAATCCCGCAGCAGCCAGTCCGCGCCAACGTCCCCGCCCGCCGCTGAGTAAACCTCCCCGCCGAGTAAGCCTCCCCTGCGGCAGGGCTTCTTCGCCTAACCTGCGTCCTGCATAAGCCGCCAGGTCAGAAGCTCCGGCTCCCACACGATCCGCTGTGCGCCAAGCGCCTCCGCCTCATTCGCATGGTGCGTCGTAAACAACAAGGTGCGGTCGTTTCTGCGCTCCTTTACATATTCTATTGCCCGCTGCCGCATTTCCTCATCCAGTCCGTTAAAGGGCTCATCAAACAAAAGCAATTCACCCCCGCTCAGAAGAGCCCGCAAAAGTGAAACCCGGCGGCGCATGCCGCCGCTGAATTCGGCAACCGGCTTGGACAGGCTGTCCTTTGGCAAAAGCCGCTGCAGCTCCTGCCGTAAAAACGCCGGGGCAATCCGCGGGGCGGCCAGGCGGATATTCTCCGCCGCCGTAAGCCCCGGGCACAGCCGGTCCTCCTGGAAAACAGCCGCCACACTCCCTTTTGCGCTTCCCTCAATCCGGCCGCTGTCCGCTGTCTCCAGCCCCATTAGAAGGCGCAAAAAAGTCGTCTTTCCGGCGCCCGAGGGAGCGGTCAGGCAATAGACGCCCCCCGTATAGAGCTCCAGATTGACATTTCTGAATATCGCTACACCATCGTAAGACTTTTCCAACGCCCGCACGGTCAGCGCCTTCTCTGCGCGCACGCACGCCTCCGTCTTTTCTTCCTCCCTCATCCGCCCGCAACTCCTTTTTCCGTATCCCTGCCGTCATCCTGCCTCAGGCTCCTGCTTCCCTTTGTCACAGTTCCGCCTTCCGCTGCCTTTTTGCCGTTTACCGCTACATTCCCGCCGCCTTCTTCAGAACAGTCAATATTACCCGTTCAAACAAAAAACTCAGGGCTACCACCACCGCCGTCCATGCAAGCAGCTCGTCCGTGCTAAAAAACACCTTAGCCATATACAGCTGCTCGCCGATGGAATGCTCCGGCGTACCGATCACCTCGGCCGCGATTCCCGATTTCCAGGCCATTCCCAGCGCTACCTGGCAGGCGCTGATCAGATACGGCGCCAGAGCCGGCCGGTAGATCCGCCAGATTTTGGAAAAAGTCCGCACTCGAAACACCTGCGCCATCTCCAAAAGCTGCCGGTCAGTGGAGCGCAGGCCCGCCACCGTATTCAAATACAAGATCGGAAACACCACCAAAAACGAGATAATAACGGCCAGGTTTTCCGCTCCCGCCCAAATCAGCGCCAGGATCACAAAGGACGCAACCGGCACGGTTTTCATCAGGCTCACCACCGGCGCCAGCAACGCCTCAAACCAGGGAAGCGCATATCCCGCGCCGCCGCATCCTATCCCCGCCGCAAACGCCAGCGAAAAACCGGCCCCGATACGTCCCAGCGAAGAAAACGCCGCCCGCCAAAAGCCGGGGGAACCGCCAAGCCGCAGTAAAGCCTGCGCTACTTCCCACGGCCCTACCAGAAAAATCGGCTTTCCCATCCTCCAGGCAAGCCCCTGCCAGAGCAAAAGCCAGAACAGCAGGATTGCCGCCCGCTGCCGGATCCGTGCCGGTTTACGGCTCATAATAAAAATCTTCTCCCGGCTCCCCGCCGCCGACCGCTTCC
Source organism: uncultured Lachnospiraceae bacterium (assembly GCA_947650845.1). Taxonomy (GTDB): domain Bacteria; phylum Bacillota; class Clostridia; order Lachnospirales; family Lachnospiraceae; genus RGIG7193. The sequence continues at coordinate 16,643 of CANSWW010000018.1, read as the reverse complement.
GGATTCTGACCGTACAGTACATGCAGATACCCCGAAAGCGCCGTGCGCATCTCTTCCCCGGTCAGGCATGTAATATTGCAATACGGGATGGCCTTCGCCGCCACCGGCGCTTTGGGGACAATCTCCAGTGCCGCCACCAGCTCCGCCGCCTCCTCGATATGCTCGTTCACAAAAGCCGCCGAATCCGCGTGTTCGCGCAGAAATTCCTGTACCGCCGCTTCATTCTCTTCCAAAAACGCCCGCCGTACCACCGTCACTCCGGTTACCAGGCTGCTGTCCTCGCTCACCTGATCCCATTCTTCGGTCAGGTTCAAAGCAATCCGCAAGCCCTCATTCTGCATACAGGCCGTTGTCGCTGCCGGCTGCGGCAAAAGCCCTATCGCCGCCGAATCCTCGGAAAGCGCCGAAATCACCTCGGCCGCCTCGGCCTTGTACTGCAGATCGACCTCCTCTGTCAGCCCGTTTTGCGCCAGGATGTATTGCAGCGCATAGTCCGGTGTCGTCCCTTTTCCCGGAAGATATACCGTCCGTCCCGCCAAATCGGCTATGCTCTGCACCGTTTCCCCGTTTTCCAGCACATACAGCACGCCCAGCGTATTGATATCCAGTACCGCCAGCTGGCCGTCCGTCTTACCATACAAAACGCTGGCTACGTTAGCCGGTATCAAAACAATGTCTAATTCCCCCCGAAGAAACGCCGCGTTGATTTCGTCGGCCGCCGTCGCCATCGTAAACTCGTACCGGCTTTGCGTCTCGCCCTTCTCCGCGCGGTCCATCAGCCCTACCAAGCCCATGGAGGTCGGCCCCTTCAGCGAGCCGACGCGGATTGTCAGCTCATTCTCCGCCGCATCCGAACCGGCCAAAGTCGCCGTCGTCCCCTCCTCATCTGTCGTTGTCCCGGCTGCATCCGTCGTCCCGGCCACACTTTCCAGACTGCCCGCCTGTCCGGGCTCCGTCGCCGGATTCTCCGGCACGGCCCCTGTCGTCTCCCGGCCGCCGCCCGACGCACACCCCGTCATCGCGGCCAGCATGCATACAATCAGCACCCATATACGCCATCTGTTTTTCATCTTAGATCCTCCTCTGCTCTCTGTGCCAGTTTCGAATAAACCGTTTTCGTACTAACCCCCGGCAGCATTCCCAGACGGCCGGAAAGCGCGCTGATCACATCGGACGGAGCATCCACGACTACACTGATGATTGAAACCTGCCGTTCCCGGTACGGAATCCCCATACGGCCGATGATGTAACCGCTGTTCTCATGCAGCAGCTGATTCAACCGTTCCACCGCATCCGGGTTTTCCACAATAATACCGATCAGCGCAACCCTCGTCTCCATACTATCATCTCCTTTTCTCCGTGTTTGCGAGCGCGTCCTCCAAAAAAGCCCGGCGGCAGCCGGGCTACAAGATACTAAAACACACGTGCAGCCATGCCGATGCTCAAGCGCCCGCATGCTGCCCGCACATTTCACTCTGTGACTTCGCCGCCTTCTCCCTCCGCCGCAGCATCGGGGTCAGAACTTTTACTCTATTACCATAGCACACATTGCTTTTTTACGCAAGCAGGAGACAAGATAAAAATCAGGAAATTCGCCGCGCCGTTTCGCCCCGTCCCTCTGCGAAAAAACGCCGGCTGTCGCTTACGCTTCACTCCTCTCCCTGCTCCGGCTCCGCGTCCCCACGCCCGAACAGCGGCACCGGCGCCTCCTCCTTCGGCGACGGCAGCAGCCGGTCAAGTCCCAAAGCCACCGCTACGCCAATCCCCGTATCCAGCATACGGTTCAGGGTATATTCAATATAGGTAGCCTCCGGTACGGTCAAAATCACCACGTAAAACACAACGGCGCCCGGCTGGATCCCGCCGATCGCCCCCAAAAGCTCTCCGATATAAAGCAGGATCAGCAAGCCAATGCTCAAATAAATCCACGAAGGGATCCCCCACAGCTCATAATGATACATCGGATAAAACAGCAGGGCAATCACCCCGCCCATAATTGTACCGATAAAACGGTTGCCGCCGCTTTTCAAGCCTCCGGCCAGCACATTTCCCATGCCAAAGACCGCACCGATACAGGCAAAGCACGGATTGCGCCCCCAAAGCGAATAAACCAGCGCAATCAATGTCGCCGCCAGCATGGTTTTGATCATTCGCCAGCCCACCTTCGGCGGCCGCCAGGGCGTGGAACGTCTCCCTGCTGCTGCCCCCCTTTTCGTATTTCCTTCTTCCTCCGCCGGCGGCCGTCCAGGCATGCCGGTCTTTCCATAATCTTCCATATGTCACTCCTCCAACAAAAATTCCGCCAATACACGGTTGCTCACATCCAGCCCCCACTCGCTGAGACGCCAGCCCGATTCCGTTCTCACCAAAAGCCCTTGTCCGGTCAGGCGTTCCAAAACACTCCCATAGACCGACTCGATCTCCCGGCCAAATGCGTGCCGAAAATCCTCCGCCCGAATCCCGGCCGTCAGGCGCAGGCCCAAAAACATAAATTCCTCCATCGCGTCCTGCCCGCTCAGCTCCCACGCTTCCTCCCGCCAGGACGCCGTGCCAAAAAACCGCCCCCGTTCTCCTGCGCCGCCGCCGGCGGACGCCTTCTCCTCACCCGCATGCCCCGCTCCCCCTTCCTGCCCGGCAAGCGCCAGGTAACGCCCCATCTCCCGCACATTGGAAAAGCGTTCCCCTCCATAAAAGGAAGCCGCACCCAGCCCCAGCCCCAGATAAGGCACGCGCGTCCAGTATCCCACATTGTGGCGACACTCATATCCCGGCCTGGCGTAATTGCTGATCTCATAACGCCCATAACCCGCCTCTGCCAGCAGCTCCTTCGTCCGATGATACATTGCCCGGTCCTCCTCCTCCGAAGGAAGCGGCGGGCAACTCCAAGCCAGCGGCTTCCGCCCCGGCGGCAAAGAACCGTCGCCCGCCGCCTTTTCCCTCTCCGGCAAAAACTCCCTCCCCTCCCCATAGCGCTCCCAAAACGGCGTCCCCTCCTCAATCATCAGGCTGTAAGCCGAAATATGCTCCGGCGAAAGCTCCGCGGTCCGCCCCAGCGTCTCCTCCCAGGACTGCGTTGTCTGCCCCGGCAGCGCCGACATCAAATCAATATTGATATTGTCAAACCCCGCCTCCCTGGCCATATAATAATTTTCCAAAAACTCCTCCGCCGTATGGATCCGCCCCAGCTCATAAAGCTCCCGGTTATCCATCGACTGCAGCCCCATACTCAACCGGTTGATCCCCGCCCCCCGGTAGTCCCGCAATTTCTCCCCCGTCAAGGCGCCCGGATTCGCCTCGATCGTAATTTCCGCGCCCTCCGCTACCGAAAAGCAATGATACACCGCGTCAAGCAGACGCCGGATCCAGCCCGTCTCCAGCACCGAAGGCGTCCCGCCCCCGATAAAGACCGTCTCCACCGCCCCCTTGCCCGAAGCGCCCCCCGCCCATTTAACCTCCCGCAAAAGCGCCTCCATATAGGCCTCCTGCGCCGCCGCATCCGCCGGGAACGACAAAAAATCGCAATACCCGCATTTGCGCACGCAAAACGGGATATGAATATATAGCTCCATCTTCTACTCCTGTCAAAACCGCTGCCCCATCCGGCCGCTCCCCGCCCCCATAGCAACCGCCAAATATTTTTCATTTTATCATGGAAAAAAAATCCTTACAAGCCGTTTTCCATATATCGCCGCCCATTCCAGCATTCACACCTTATCTTTTCCCACACAACAGCCATACTAATCCTGGAGGTGATCAAAATGAGCGGTAAAGATTTAATGTATATCGAGGATGCGCTGGGCCACGAACAGATCCTGAAAAAGCAATGCGAGGACGCGGCCAAAAACATCTCGGATCCGGAGCTGAAAAGCTGCGTCGAGCAGTTAAGCTCCAAGCACCAGGAAATTTTCAACCAGTTTTACCAATTAGTATAGAAGGAGGAAGCCATGCAAGACAAAGAGACGATGGAAAGCATCCTGCTCACCACTAAGGGCGTCTGCGACCTGTATATGCACGGAACAATCGAAGCGTCCGACAAACAAGTCCACCAGGCCTTTGACCGCGCGCTAAGCGAGTCCCTGGCCATGCAGGACAACATTTACCAAAAAATGACTGCCAAAGGCTGGTATCCCACCGAGCAGGTCGAGCAGCAGAAAATTGAAAAAGTAAAGCAGAAATTCAGCTCTCAGATGCAGTAACCGAAGCAAATCCTGCCCGATTCGAAACCGATAAACGGGGTAAGGGGAAAACGGGAGAAGCAAAGTTACAGCCCGCGCCCATACGATATCCCCGCCGGACAAGGAGTAAACTCCTAATCATCCGGCGGGGATATCGTATGGGCGCGGGCTTCCGTTTTGGTTCTGTCTCGTTTCGCTCCGCACTCCTCTATTTATCATCCAACTTTAAAACGCTCATGAACGCCTTCTGCGGGATCTCTACGCTGCCGATCTGGCGCATCCGCTTCTTACCTTCCTTTTGCTTCTCTAAAAGTTTCTTTTTGCGTGTAATGTCGCCGCCGTAGCATTTTGCCAGCACGTCTTTACGCATTGCTTTTACGGTTTCGCGGGCGATGATTTTGCTGCCGATCGCGGCTTGGATCGGGAGCTCAAATAGATGGCGGGGGATTTCGTCCTTGAGCTTTTCGCACATGCGGCGTCCTCGTTCATAGGCCGTTGCCTCGTGCACGATGAAGGACAGGGCGTCTACTTCTTCCTTATTGATGAGGATATCCAGCTTTACTAACTTCGAAGTCTCATAGCCTTTGATCTCATAATCGAACGACGCATAGCCCCGCGAGCGCGATTTCAGCGCGTCGAAGAAATCATAGATAATTTCGTTAAGCGGCAGCTCGTATTTCAGAAGCGCGCGCGTTTCTTCCATATATTCCATGCCCAGATATGTGCCGCGCCGCTCCTGGCACAGGTCCATGATCGCCCCGATGAATTCCGTGGTCACCATGATTTCCGCCGAGACGACCGGTTCTTCCATATATTCGATCTCCGCCGGGTCGGGCAGGTTGGTCGGGTTCGTTAGATCAATGACTTCCCCGTTTGTCTTATGCACTTTATAGATAACGGAGGGCGCCGTTGTTACCAGGTCCAGGTTGTACTCGCGCTCCAGGCGCTCCTGAATGATTTCCAGATGCAGAAGCCCTAAAAAGCCGCAGCGGAAGCCAAAGCCGAGCGCGACCGAGGTTTCCGGCTCAAAGCTTAGGGAGGCATCGTTTAGCTGCAGTTTTTCCAGCGCGTCCCGCAGGTCGTTGTATTTGGCCCCGTCGGCCGGGTACATGCCGCAGTACACCATTGAGGTGACTTTTTTGTAGCCGGGCAGCGGTTCGGCGCAGGGCTTGTCCACCCGCGTGATCGTGTCGCCGACCCGGGTATCGCGCACGTTTTTGATGCTGGCCGTCAAATAGCCGACCATGCCTGCCGACAGCTCGTCGCAGGGGATGAACTGGCCTGCGCCAAAGTAGCCGACCTCGACTACGTCGAATTCCGCGCCGGTCGCCATCATGCGGATCCGCTGGCCCTTTGTCACCGTCCCTTCTTTGACGCGGAAAAAGACGATCACGCCTTTATAGGAATCGTAGACCGAATCGAAAATCAGCGCCTGCAATGGAGCCTCGGGGTCGCCCTTCGGCGCAGGGAGCTTATACACGATTGCCTCTAACACGTCCTCGCAGTTTAGGCCGGTCTTGGCCGAGATTTGCGGCGCGTCTTCGGCTTCCAGGCCGATCACGTCCTCGATCTCCTCGATCACGCGCTGCGGCTCGGCGCTGGGCAGGTCGATCTTGTTGATTACGGGGATCACGTCCAGGTCGTGGTCCAGCGCCAGGTACACGTTGGCCAGGGTCTGCGCCTCGATGCCCTGCGCGGCGTCTACGACCAATACGGCTCCGTCGCAGGCCGCCAGCGAGCGCGAAACTTCATAATTAAAATCCACATGGCCGGGTGTGTCGATTAGGTTGAATACATATTCCTGGCCGTCCCTTGCCTTGTAAATCGTGCGCACGGCCTGGGACTTGATCGTGATGCCGCGCTCCCGCTCGAGATCCATGTTGTCGAGCACCTGGGCCTGCATTTCCCGGCTGGTCAGAAGCCCCGTCATCTCGATGATGCGGTCGGCCAGGGTGGATTTGCCGTGGTCTATATGGGCGATGATGCAAAAATTGCGGATTTTCGTCTGGTCTGCTGCCATAAGTGAAACCTCCTGTGGGGGATGCTTTATCTGAGATTTTTCGTAAACGCATTGCCGAGATGCCGTTGCTGCCGACAGCGCCGCTTTCTGCGCCGCTTTCTGCGCCGTCCGCGTCTGCTCCCTGGCCGCTTACCTGCACATTTTAACATGCTCTTGGTTTCGTGACAACCAGAAAAAAGAAATTTCTCTTGTCCTCCTCTTGCTTTTTTGTATGGTGTATGTTACAATCAGACCATCTTCGTTTTACTTGACTTTCTCTGTCGTTCCGGCTTGCTCATTTTTGTTGCATTTCAGCCGCCGTTCAGCACATACGCCAGGATGCGGGCCAGCGGCTCCATCGCGTTTTTGGCTTCTTCGAGCGTGTTGTTGTTATCTCCTACCTCTATAATCACGGCCCGCGGCAGGACATGCAGGTTGTAGCGGTATGATTTCAGATAGTTGCGCTTGCAAAGCCCCGGATACAGGCTGTCGCCGGCCAGCTTCAGCTGAAAGCTGAACGCCAGGTTCCCGGCCAGGTTTTCATTTGCCAGGTACTCGATCGGGCCGTTGATATTGCGCGACAGCCCATTGAAGAACATGATGTTGGCCGTCTCCTTGCCGTCGATTTCCACCGAATATTTGTTGGAGCCCGCCGCGTCCCGGTGCAGGTCGATAAACACCTCGATCGTCGGGTTTTCTGCTAAAATCTGCTCCACATTCTGCAGCGCCTGGGAATAGGCTTCGTTATAGGGATATACCGTTCGGTCATGAAGCACTTCGATCCCATACTGCGTTTCCAGTAATTCTTCCAGATAGTCTCCTACCCCTACGATCAGCGTTGATGGGTCGTCGGGATTGGAATCGGCAAAATATTCCGTGGCGTGCGTGTGGTGAATCAGCACCTTAGGCCCCTCGCTGTCCGGGTTTTGCAGGCTCATATCCTGCTCCTGCATGGCCGCCGCGTTCAGGAGGGCTTCGTCTACTACGGTGGATTTATGGACGTTGTAAAAATTATGTATCAGGAAATCCAGGCTGCTCAGCTGCTCCGTCGAGTAGGCCGGCGCCGGCAGCTGCCCGGCTCCTGCTTCGGCCGGCGGCGTTACGACCTGCGTCTGCTGAAATGCCAGATCGCGCAGCGCCTGGTTTTCCCGGTCGATTTCCGCCAATAAGTCGGCGTCGATCTCCATCCGAATCCCTTCTTCTTCCGCATCCTCCGGAAACAGGTTTTCCGTTCCCGCAATCTTTTCCGGTATTGGATCCGGCGCGGGGGGCTCCTCTGAATCTGTTCCGCTTCCCTGGATACCGGCCGGCACGCTGTCATCGGGCGCTTGGCTTTGTTCTGCCAAAAGCAGCTGTTCTAATTCCTGCCAAAGCTCACGCTCGCCCGGCTCTTGTACCGGCTCCTTCTGTCGGTTCTCTGTCCCTGTCTCGTCTTTTTTTCCCTGGCCGGCCGGTTCTTCATAAATTTCCAGAATGTAGCCGACCAGCGGGGAAACGGCGCAGACTGCGTCCCGAAGGACCTTCCTCTTCGCAGCCTGTGCTATACGCTGCCCGGCCTGCTGCAATGCGTCCCTGCCGACGGCCATTCCCCATAATCCGCTTATAAATAGAAGAAAAGCCAGGACGGCGGCCGCCTGCCTTTTCCCTCTTCCTGCCCTGCTCCATCGCTTCACATTCTGCCTCCGTACTGTCGCTTTTTTACCACATCCGTCTGATTCCCACGCGGACCTGCCGCTCTTACACTATATGATTTCGTCCCGCTTCTTTATACCTGTGTTTGCCGCCCCTTCCCTTTTCCCCATAAGGAGTGATCTATGAACCGACGTATGCTTTTGAAAGCCCTGTCCCACGCCTGTTGTTTTGTGCAAAGACCCCTTTTTCTTCTTTTTTGTGTGACTGTCCTTCTTCTGGCCATTTTCTATCCGCGCAGCTATGTCCCCGACCCGGTCTTTGCTCAAGGAACTTACTATGATGTCTCCGTAGAGGGAACCGTGGAAACCTATCAGTGGCAGGAGGAACGGATCCTGCTGCTTCTGAGCGACTGTCAGATTCTTTACGAAAATGAGTATTACTCCTGTGCACGACTGCGTGTCGCCGTTTCCGGGGACAGAGCCGCCGCCGCGCCGCCCGTACAGGCCGGTTTTCGCCTTTTAGTCTCCGGCTCCCTCTCTTCCTTTCAGCCGGCGCGCAATCCGGGCAATTTTGATTCCCATGCCTATTACCAGGCCCGGCATGTCTCCTATCAGGTCAGTGCCCGGCAGATCCGGGTTCTTGACCGGCGCACGAATAATCTGCGAGAATGGCTCCTGCGGACCCGCCTGGCCCTGTCGGATCGCCTGGCAGAGCTAACGCCGGCCTCAGGTGAAGTCGGCACGGACTCCTGCTTCGGGATCCTCAGCGCGCTCTTACTGGGAGACAAGGGCAGTTTGGACGAACAGAGCGAAGCCCTCTACGAATCCGCGGGCATTCTTCATATTCTCAGCGTCAGCGGCCTTCATGTGAGCCTTTTGGGCGGCGCCTTGCTGGCTCTCACAAAAAGGCTGTGTCTTCCGCTCTGGCTTCAAAAGCTCTCCGCCTCTTTGCTGATTCTCCTCTATTGGCAGTTCTGCGGCGCCAGCCTGTCCGCCGGGCGCGCGACGGTTATGTTTCTCTGTCTCTGCGCCGCCCCGCTGTTCGGACGCTCCTACGATTCGCTTTCTTCTCTGTCCCTCGCCGGACTGCTGCTTTTGTGGGATTCTCCCGGTCTGCTGTTTCAGCCCGGCTTCCAGCTTTCCTTTGGCGCTATTCTCGGCATTCTACTGGTCTGCCCTTCCTTTGCTCCAATTCAAAAACCAGGAGCCAAGCCGCCGCTTTTTTCCGCCCTTTTCTTCGGTTTTGGATTACAGCTTACCCTGCTGCCTATCATGCTCTATCATTTTTTCCGTTATCCTCTCTATGGCATTCTCCTAAATCTTGTTGTTCTCCCGCTTACGGCGCCCTTGTTTCTCTGCGGGGCGGCCGGGCTGCTTCTTTCCTTCCTGTGGCTGCCCCTTGGCTCCGCCCTTCTGATCCCCTGTCGTTTGATCCTGCTTTTGTACGACCGCCTTTGCACGATCGCGGCCTCCCTCCCCATGGCCTCCTGTCTCTTAGGGCGGCCTCCGCTTTGGAGGATCTTTGTTTACTATTCCGTTTTGGCTTTCTTCTGTTTCCTGCGCCGGCCTTCCCGGCGAAAAGAGGCTCCGCCAAAAACGCCGGCCGAAAAAAAACAGACGTCTTTGCCGGCTCATGGTAAGAGGGCGCTCTTAGCCGTTCTTTGTCTCTTGCTTTTATTGCCCTCCCTCCTGCTGCCCTTGCCGGTTCATGCCCTCACCGTCACGTTTTTGGACACCGGGCAGGGAGACTGCGCTTTCCTGCGCACTCCCAGGGGAACCGCCATCCTTATCGACGGCGGCAGCAGCGATATTCAAAATGCCGCAGCCAACCGCCTGATCCCTTTCCTGGAAGCCCAGGCTGTCAGCTCTCTGGATTATGTTTTTTTGTCGCACAGCGACAACGATCATGTCAATGCTGTCGGCGAATGGCTGGAAAGCGGCCGTTTGATCGGCTGCCTTGTTCTGCCGGCCCTGCCTGACCGCTTGGCTGCGGAGCCTTCTTATCAGGAGCTTCTGGTATTGGCCGACGCCTATCAAATCCCGCTCCTCTTCTTTCGTGAAGGAAGTCGTTTGACGGAAGGGGAACTAAGCCTTCTGTGCCTGGCTCCGGCCGCGCCGGAGCATTCGGCGGCCGCCGGCTATACCTCTTTGAACGCCGCCTCCCAGGTCCTGCTGGTCGAATTCCAGGGAATCCGCTTCCTGTTTACAGGCGACTGTGGGGAGGAAGGCGAGGAGCTGCTGGTTCAAACGCTTTGCGAGCAGGAGCTTTCCTGCCATATCCTGAAAGTCGGCCACCACGGCTCCGCCACTTCTACGGGGGAGGCGCTGCTCGCACAGCTAAATCCGCAGCTCGCCGTCATTTCCTGCGGCATCCAAAACCGCTACCGCCACCCGCACCCCGATGTGCTTACGCGCCTTCGCGCACATCATGTCCCCTATTACATAACAGCTGAGTGCGGCGCCGTTACGGTCACGGTACAGGGGCATATTGCTCGGGTTCATACCATGCTGCCATCGATATATTGACAGCGCGGCAACGGACAAAAATACCCGCTTGCTGTTCAGATGGCGCAAATTCCGGCAGAAAATCCTTGCTATCTGGTTTTTAATACTATATAATGGAGCAAAGAGGTGACGTGATGAAAGACAATGAAGAATTATTCCAGATCCTGATGAACCGTATTTCCGATTTGGACTACATCCATTCCGAGGATATCCCCAACATCGACCTGTATATGGATCAGGTCACGACCTTTATGGAGCAGCACCTGGCCCACTCCAAACGCTATCCGGACGACAAGGTACTAACCAAGACCATGATTAACAATTACGCGAAAAATGATCTGCTGCCCCCGCCGGTCAAGAAAAAGTATTCCCGGGAGCATATGCTGATGCTGATTTTTATCTACTATTATAAAAATCTGTTGTCAATCGGCGATATCCAGACCTTGATGAAGCCGCTCGCCGAGCGCTATTTCCAGGCGGATTCCGGCCTCGATCTGACCGCGATCTACGAGGAGCTTTTTTCTAAGGAGCGTGGGCAGCTCGTCACGCTGCAGGAAGAAGCCCGCAAGACCTGGGATATCGCAGCCGCCACATTCCAGGACGCGGACGGCGAGGATCGGGAGCTTTTACAGCGCTTTGCGTTTATCAGCCTGCTTGGATTTGACATTTATTTAAAGAAACAGATGATCGAGTTTTTAATTGATGAGATGGCCTCTGCCCGCCAAACGGCCGACAAGCATAAAAAGCCCGCTAAGAAAAGCAGCCGGGAGACGGATTCGTTTTAGCCCTGTATAGCCGAACAAGGAGCCGCATGTCTGCGGCTCCTTGTTCGCTTGCACGCCTAGCAGCGTACGTTCTCATTCCAGATCCAGTCGCTCGAAAATCATATCATATCCGTCGTTCCCATAATTCAGGGAGCGGTTCACACGGCTGATCGTTGCGGTAGACGCACCGGTCTGTTCGGCAATCTCCAGATAGGTTTTTTTCTCCCGCAGCATCTTCGCTACCTCATAGCGCTGCGACAGCGAAAGAAGCTCATTGACGGTACACACATCTTCAAAAAACGAATAGCACTCATCAATGGATTTAAGCGCCAAGACGGCCTGAAACAGATGATCCACCGCCTCGGTTTTTATTTTTTTGTTCATCTTAACCTCCCTGTGGCAACCCATTTGGCGTTTCCCCTATGCGCCACGATTGAATCCGTTGCCATTTTACCATACTAAAGTCCGAAAGTCCAGTGCTTTTAATGAAATTTATGCAGGTGCTTTTTCAGCTTTTCAAGAGAGGTGCTGACGATCAGCTCCTCCGGAAAACCGGTCTCCGCCAGCAGGGCTTCCACCTCTTCAAAGCGGCCCACCCGGTCAAAGAAGTGCGCGTCGCTTCCCAGCGTCACCGGCGTTTCGTATTTCTCACAGTATTTTAAAATGAGCTTCATATTCTCATATCCGTTTGTACGCGAGCAGGTCGGCAGCAGGGACGAGTTGTTGAGCTCCAGAAGCTTGCCCTCCGCCTTCGCCTGGCGGGCCAGCTCGTCGTAATCCACCGGCATCCGGCCGTCGTCCGCATGGCCGATGATATCCACATACGGATTCTCCATCGCCTTGCAGTAGGCGCGGGTATTCTCCGCGCGGCTGCCGATCGTATAGCACATGGTATGAATGCTTGCCAGCACGATATCCAGCCGCTTTAAATCCTTCTCATCCAAATCCACTTCGCCGTCATAATTGATAATGTCCAGCTCGCTGCCCAACAGCAGCTCTACCCCAAATATATGGCGGTCAATGGCCTTATAGTTGCGAAAATACATGGGATGGCAGCTGCCCGGCAGCAACGGGCCGTGTTCGGTAATCGCCAGCGCCTCCAGGCCGCGGTCCACGGCCGCTTTGGCCATCTCCGCCAGAGTACTGTAGGCATGTCCGCTGGCAATCGTATGGGTATGGGTATCTGCAATATATTTCATCGACGTTCCCCCTTATTATTGCCCGTGCTCTCCGGGCATCATGGTACACTTGCTATCATAACACAAAAGCGCGGAATATGCACATACTTTTCCCAAATCACGAATCATCTCACTTCTTTCGATTTGTTCGCACCGATTGCCGCCACATTCATATCCTATAGTATTGAACGTTTGATCTGGAGGATACTATGAAAAAATTCGCTGCTCTTTTTCTGTCCCTTGTCCTGGTTCTGTCGCTGCTGGCAAGCGGCTGCCGGGAGGCCGGGGGGCTGACGGAGGTCACCTTAAATGAAGTGGCCCACTCCATCTTCTACGCGCCCCAGTACGCTGCCATCGAGCTGGGCTATTTTAAAGACGAGGGCATCGACCTCACTCTGGTAAACGGCGGCGGCGCCGACAAAGTCATGACAGCCCTGATTTCCGGTGACGCCGACATTGGCTTTATGGGTTCGGAGGCCAGCATTTATGTCTATGCCGAGGGCTCCGAAGATCCGGTGATCAATTTCGCTCAGCTCACCCAGCGGGCCGGCAATTTCCTGGTCGCCAGACAGCCCGTCGCCGACTTTTCCTGGGCGGACCTGGCCGGCGCTTCCGTGCTGGGCGGGCGCAAGGGCGGTATGCCGCAAATGGTCTTTGAATACATCCTCAAAAAGAACGGGCTTGACCCGGAGACCGACGTCAACATTGACCAGAGTATCTCCTTTGGTTTGACCGCAGCGGCCTTCACCGGCGGCGACGCCGATTATACGGTCGAATTTGAGCCCTACGCGACGCTTCTGGAGCAGGAAGGGAATGGTTATGTGGTCGCTTCTCTGGGCGAAGCCAGCGGCTATGTCCCCTATACCGCCTACAGCGCCCCCAAAAGCTATCTGGAAAGCCATCCCGATATCATCCAAAGCTTTACCAACGCAATTCAAAAGGGCCTGGACTATGTAAACAGCCATTCCGCCGAGGAAATCGCTGCTGTCATTGCCCCGCAGTTCCCGGAAACCGACGAAGCTACCATCGCTACCATCGTCGGGCGTTATCTGGAGCAGGATACCTGGAAAGAGGATACGGTCTTTGAGGAAAGCAGCTTTGACCTTCTGCAAAAGATCCTGGAGGAAGCCGGCGAGCTGCCCGAGCCGGTGCCCTACGATCAGCTTGTTACAACCAAATATTCCAACAAAGCGGCCGGAAAATAACAGATCGGCGCGCATCCCTTTTTCCGCCAAACGGCTGTCTGCACACAACGCTGTCAGACAGCCGTTTCTCTGCGTCTTGAACCGGTTCGGTAATCTGCCCGTGTTTCTATAAAGATTCCGAACGGCTCTTTGTAAGGTTTCAGCAAAAAAACCGCAAGAAAAATATAACAACTTTTTATCGTGATTTCCCTTGTTATGCACGTTGTTTTATTATATGATAGAAATGATCTTTTCATTGTCCGGCTTTCAGGCCGACACAGTGCGCTGCCCCCGGCGGCGCATGCAGATCTTATTCGGGGCTCTCCGGCTCCCTTTTGTCCAGGCCGGCCGCCCTCAAGTATAAGGAGGTACATAAATATGGACGCCAGTTTTTATCTTGTCATGTATGGTTTCATTTTTGTAATCGGCCTTCTCCTCGCGGTAGCCGCCTGGACGTATTTTCGCCGGTTCCAAAAGCTGAGCACTACGCTGAAGCGTTCCGGTGAGATGACCGCCACCGCCAACGGTACGATCAAGGAGCTTGTAAGCATCCGCCGTCGTAACCGCTCCTTCCGCTGGACCAATCAGTACCCGATCGTCTCCTACACGGTAAACGGGCGGGAGTACACGGCTAAGCTGGATTATGCCGAACAGCGCAGCGGATATTATACCACCGGCGGATCGTATCCCGTATCGTATGTCCCCTCGGAGCCGGAGTGCTGCATTGTTGAGGAATTCCGCAAGAAGATGGAGCGCGCAAAGAAATCTAATCTGATCGCCATGGTCGTTTTTGGCATTCTTGTCTGCAATATCCTTGCCAGCTGTGTTATAAACCTGGTAAAGCTCATCTAACGTAAAGATTGCAGGGGCAGGTGCGACATCCCTAAGTCACACCTGCCCCTCTTTGGAACCGTCTATTTTCCGAAAGGCCGCTTTTCTATGGAAACGGTCCTGTCAGTACGTTCCGGTTCAATCCTCTTTGAGCACGGCTTTGTGATATACCTTCTTGCCTTTGCGGATCTTTACGCCCTTTTTCAGGCTCTCGGCGCTGATTTTGTGATCGAGGGAGTCCACGCGTTCCTCGTCGATGCTGATGCCTCCCTGCTGGATCAATCGGCGGCCTTCGCTGCGGCTGGGGATCAGCTTGCAGGCTGTTAAAAGCTCCATGATGCCGATCGCGCCGTCTGTCAGCTGCCCGCCTGTCAGTTCTGTCGTCGGCATATGGCTGTCGTCGCCGCCGCCGGCAAACAGTGCGTGGGATGCCTCTTTGGCGTTCTGCGCGGCGGCTTCGCCGTGTACCAGGGCCGTCAGCTCGCAGGCCAGGATCTCTTTCTTTTCGTTGATGCGGCTGTCGTCCCAACGGTCCATTTCTTCGATCTGCGATAACGGCAGGAAGGTGAGCATGCGGATGCATTTCATCACATCCTCGTCGGCTACGTTGCGCCAGTACTGGTAGAATTCGAAGGGGGTCGTTTTGTCCGGGTCAAGCCACACGGCGCCCTTGGCTGTCTTGCCCATTTTTTTGCCTTCGCTGTTTAACAACAGGGTGATGGTCATGGCGTAGGCGTCGTCGCCGTCTTTTTTGCGGATCAGCTCGGTGCCGGCCAGCATGTTGCTCCACTGGTCGTCGCCGCCGAACTGCATGTTGCAGCCGTAGTGGTCGTGGAGGTACAAAAAGTCGTAGGCCTGCATGATCATGTAGTTGAATTCTAAGAAGCTTAGGCCTTTTTCCATGCGCTGCTTGTAGCATTCGGCGCGCAGCATGTTGTTGACCGTGAAGCAGGCCCCTACGTCGCGCAGAAGCTCGATGTAGTTGAGCTTTAAAAGCCAGTCGGCATTATTGACCATGATGGCTTTGTCCTCGCCGAATTCGATGAAGCGTTCCATCTGCGTCTTGAAGCAGGCGCAGTTGTGCTGTATGATCTCCGGCGTCATCATGGAGCGCATGTCGGTACGGCCGGAGGGGTCGCCTACAAAGCCGGTGCCGCCGCCGATCAGTACGACGGGCTTGTTGCCGGCCATCTGCAGGCGTTTCATCAGGCACAGGGCCATGAAGTGGCCTACGTGCAGGGAGTCGGCCGTGGGGTCGAAGCCGATGTAGAAGCGGGCTCCGCCGTTGTTGATCAGTTCCCGGATTTCGGGTTCGTCGGTTACTTGTGCGATCAGGCCGCGGGCCTGAAGCTCTTCATAGATTCCCATTGTTTTCTCCTCTCTTTTTTGGGTGGGTAGGTTGGGTGTGGGGGCGCTTGGGGGACGATTGGGCTGCGGGGCGGGGTTAGGGGACTTGCAGCACGGCCCGCAGTGCACCTCGCTTTCGCTTCGCTCCAGCTCGGTCGCGGGCTTCGCCCTATGAAAGATAGCGAAGCGGCATATGCTTACGTGCAAGCACGACGCGTACGCCGCTTCGCCATCTTTCGCACTGCTCATTGCCTACGCGCAAAAAAGCCCCCTGTCCCAGCTTGGGACAGAGGACGAAATCGCTTCCGTGGTACCACCTCTTGTTCCGGCATTCTTCACAAAATGCCGCTCTTTGCGTGCCAACACACCCATAACGCTATATCGGGCGCTCCCGTCTTACCCTACTTGCGATGCTTTCCCGGCAGACGCGGTACGCGCCCTGCGCCTTTAAAGGCATCGGTTCAGGCAGCGGCTCGGGGATGTAATTCGGTACAGGCGGTTTCCTATCCTCACACCGGCCGGATATTCTCTGAATGCCCCTGCCTGCCCTACTGGTGTCTTGGCCGGATTATATCCGGCTGACACTGATTCCCGTCATTGCCTTGTCTGTATTGTTAATGGCTCCATTATACAGGAATTTTGGAAAATTGCAAGCCCCAAAACAGCAATCCTGTCCCTACTATTTTAAATATTATGGCGAGCTGTCCCGGATTTGTCCCCATATTTATGAAATGCTTTCTGTTTTAACTGTTTGGTGCTGAAAGTTATGTCAAGACCGGCTCTCGCTTTTCGATAATAGCCTTTATTTCCTTGACACTCTTTTCAGACACATCCGATATCTGCTCTAATGTATAACCTTTCTTATGCATATTGATAATAAACTCTGCCTGTGCTTTTGCTGTTACATCTTCTCTAATACCTTGCACATCTGAACCTCGTTCAGAAAAACATACCACATACCGTCATCGGTTATGCTCTTTTTATATATCTCCTCAGCTGTCTGCTGTCACGATATTCTTCATATTCATC